>CAZNDQ010000414.1:0-4208 GCA_964571825.1 uncultured Planctomycetales bacterium
GGATGCATCATCGTGCCGCCCACCGATTGACTACGAAGTACGCGCTCGGTGCCGGCACTGCGGCGCGCACTTGCGCACTTCCGATAATCAATACGAGCGCATCGAGGGTTGCTTTGGGGGCCCTCTCGTCGGATATAATCGTAGGCTCAGGGCCAGATCGGTTCGGGGCACAAGTCGCGCGTTGGTGGGGATGGATAAACGGAGGGGGCGGCCGCGCGCGGCCGCGAGGTCAATGCAGCCAATTCATCTGTCCTGTGTAGCGCTGTTGGCAGCGATGCTCATATCGTGGACGCCGGCCCGCGCGCAGGATGCATACTACTACGAAAACGGGCGCCGCGTGGCGATCGAAGCAGCCGGCGTGGATGAACTGGGTCGACCGCTGTTTGTGCGCGAGCACGGAGCGAGGGAGGGGGCACGATCTCAGCCGGCGCATCGGCAGGCGCTGACGTCGCGTTTCGCCGTTCAGTTGCGGGCGGGCGATGACGCGCAGGCGATTGCGCGGCAGTGCGGCGCAGTAGTCGTCGAGCGCATGGGTTACGGGGACGGGCTGTATGTGTTTGAGGCCGACTGCGCGCAAACGGCGCTGGCGACTGCGAACCGCCTTCATGAGTCGGGCGCGGTAGCCGCGGCGGAGCCGCTCTTTGCGCGGGAGATGTTTCTGCGCTACGTTCCGGACGACCCCATGTTCGGCAGCCAGTGGGGGCTGTTCAACGCCGGCCAGGGCGGCGGCGACCCGGGCAACGACGTGAACGCGACGGAGGCGTGGGAATTCACGCTTGGCGCCGGAACGGTAATCAGCATCGTGGATGAGGGCGTGCAGCGGACGCATCCCGACCTTTCTGCCAACTACAGTGCGGCGTTATCGTGGGACTTCAACGACAACGACCCGGACCCGACACCGTCGTGCTCGCGTGCGCACGGCACGGCGTGCGCGGGGATCGCGGGCGCACGGGGGAACAACGCGATCGGGGTCAGCGGCGCGGCGCCGCTGGTAACGCTGGCGGGTTCGCGCTTGCTTGCCGCATCGTTCACAGAGCAGCAGGAGGCCGACGCGCTCTCCTTTCAGATGCAGGCGATCGACATCTACAACAACAGTTGGGGGCCGTCGGATGGCGGATTCACACTGGCGGGTCCGGGGCTGCTCTCGTCGGCGGCGATCCGCGATGGCGTGACGCTTGGCCGCGGCGGGCTGGGCTGCATCTATGTCTGGGCGGGCGGCAACGGGCGGGCCGCCGGCGACAACGCCAACAAGGACGGCTATGCCAACTCGCGCTACACGATCGCGGTGGCGTCGACGACCAACCTGGGCACGTTCGGCAGCTATTCGGAGGAAGGGGCCTGCATACTGGTCAATACGCCGTCCAGCGGCGGCACGCTGGCGGTGACGACGACGGACAATACGGGCGGCTGCGGCTACAGCGCGGGCGATTACACGACCAGCTTCGGCATGACGTCGGCGTCGGCGCCGCTGGCGGCCGGGTGCATCGCGCTGATGCTGTCGGCGAATCCGGCGCTGACCTGGCGCGACGTGCAGCACATTCTGGTGCACACTTCAGCGATGAACGACCCGGGCAGTGCGGGGTGGGCGCTCAACGGCGCGGGGCTGCCCGTGCACCACAGTTACGGCTTCGGGCGGATTGATGCGCATGCGGCCGTGCAGGCGGCAGTGGGCTGGACGACCGTCGGTCCCGAGGTCTCGACGAGCGTCAGCGCCGCACCGGCGCTGGCCGTTCCCGACAACGACCCGGGCGGCGTGACGCTTGAACTGACGATTACGGACGAGATCGTCATGGAGGCCGTGGAGATCCCGGTCAGCATTACGACGCTGGACCGCGGCGATCTGCGGATCCAATTGATATCTCCGTCAGGTACGGTGAGCGCACTGGCGGCTCCGAGCAATGACTCGAACGATCACTGGAACTGGACATTTACGACGATGCGGTGCTGGGATGAGAACTCAGCCGGCGTGTGGACGCTGCGGATTGCGGACGAAACGCCCGTCAATATTGCGACGATCAACTCGTGGGGACTGAAGGCTTACGGCACGCATGCCTGCCCGGGCATCCCCGGCAACTTCAATCTCGACTGTGACGTGGACCTGGACGATTTCGCCACGTTCGCGGTGTGCTTCGGCGGGGCGCTCGTGACGACGCCGCCGGCGGGATGCAGCAGCGCGAACTTCGCCCTGGCCGACTTCAACGGCGACGGGTACGTCGACCTCAACGATTTCGCCACGTTTGCCCAGAACTTCGGCGGATAGACCGGCGGCACGACGGCCGGGCCGGGCATGGTGCGGATACCGCGCCGCGGTCAATCCGCGTTGATCGTGATGATCTGATTCGCCGGGATATTCAGCAACTCGGTTTCGGATCCGTCCGGCCATTCCACCGTCAGCCGCGAGACCTGCGTCACCCCCACACCCAGTCCGAAAAAGGCCTCGGCGGGCTCCTGGCCGAGGTAGCTCGTGCCCGCGGTGATCAGGCGCATCTGCTGCAGCGGACCGACTTCGGCGCGGACGACGGCGCCGATGGCGAAGCGGTTGGGGCCGGTCATGCGCGGGCGGACGAGCAGCCAGGCGCCGCGCGTGCCGCTGACGGCCTGGCGGTTTTCGAGCAGGCGCAGCGGGCCGCCGCGGCAGGCCTGCACGAGGTCCTGGTCACCGTCGCGGTCGTAGTCCAGGGCAATCAGACACGCCCCCCAGTACGTGTCGTCATGATTCACGGCCGCCCCGATCTCCGTGAAAAACGACTTCCCGCCGTCGCCGGGGTTGTGGAACATCCGCGAGGTGTCGGTGCGGTCGGACCAGCCGTTGGTCTCGGCGATGTCGAGCCAGCCATCGTTGTCAATATCGACGAAGGTCACGCCCCAGCCCCAGCCCCCGTCGTCGACCACGTTATAGAACTGTGAGAGGTCAAAAAAGTTCATCGCCGGCGGCGACGACAGGTTGCAGAGCAGGACGTTGCGCGTCTGCTGTCCGGCGAAGTGGTGGATGTTGGTGACGTAGACGTCGAGGTCGCCGTCGTTGTCGAAGTCGCCGAGGCTCATCCCCATGTCGTTCATGGCGTTGTCGGCGCCGCACTGGTCCGCGACGTCGACGAACGTTCCGTCGCCCTGGTTGATCCAGAGCTGGTTGGGGCGGAAGTCGATGGCCATGTAGATGTCGAGCAGGCCATCGTCGTTGAAGTCGTGCATCATCGTGGCGTGGTGATACGTCTCGCTGGTCACGCCGCTCGAAGGCCCGATATCGGTGAACGTGCCGTCGGCGTTGTTGAGGAACAGGTGGCCGGTGCTGTTCCAGGCGCCGGCGAAGAGTTCGAGATAGCCATCGCCGTTGAGGTCGCCGGCGGCGAAGTTGCCGCGATGCTGACCCTCGAGTTCATTGAAGCGCGGGGCCAGCGGCAGGAAGAGCCCGGCTGCCTGCGTGACCTCGACGAAGAGGTCGGGGGCGACCTGTCGGTGGAGCCGCAGGGCCGTCGCCGCACCGGGGTTGTCGTTACCGACGACGAGGTCAAGATCGCCGTCGCCGTCGTAATCGAACCAGAGGGCGTTGCGGCTGCCCTCGGTGGCGGCGAGGCCGACGAGCGCAGCGATCTCCGTGTACTGTCCGCTGCCGTCGTTGCGATAAAGCTGGTCGGGCACGCCGGCGTCGGTGGCGACGAACAGGTCGACGTCACCGTCATCGTCAATATCGAAGCACTCGCAACCGGCGCCCAGTCCGCCATTGGGTCCAAACATGCAAGCGATACACGCCGCATAGTCCGCCAAATCGACGTCGCCGTCGCCGTCAGAATCGCCGCTTGCCGCGCCGCCGGCACACGCTTCGCATTCATCGGGAATGCCGTTGTCGTCCCAATCGAGGTCACAATCGTCTGGCACGCCGTTGCTGTTGCAATCTGAGTTGGTTCCGTCGGCAATGTCACAATCGTCGGGGATTGCATTATCATTGCAGTCGTCGGACGGAATAGCAATCACATAGGCAAAACCGGTATCTCCGGTCATACAACTCGACTGATGCGCTCCGATGATGGCCATGCGCCCGCTGAGCCCCACGCTGACTCCGAACTGGTCGTCCCCGGCAGCGTCACCGGGAACGAACTTGGCAATCTGTGTCCACTCACCCCCAGTCGCGCGGAATACGTACGCCGATCCGCTGCTGGAACCGGCATCGTCGTCGGCATAGGTGCCTACGACGACTGAGCTTCCGCTGA
>CAZNDQ010000415.1:0-4208 GCA_964571825.1 uncultured Planctomycetales bacterium
CTGGTGCCGACGACGAGCGAAGCGCGGTTGGTGGCGCCGAACTTGATCTGGGCGCCGGCGCGGACTTCGGGCGCAGCGGCCTGGACGTAGGGGTTGGTCGCGACTTCGTCGACGTCCTCGAGCTTGAGTTCGGAGACCTGGCCGACGTGGCGGCCGTGGACGATCTTGCCGCCGGGGGTGATCCACATCACGGTGGAGCCGGCGCTCTGCATGTCGCGCATGACCTGGACGGTGGCGCCCTCGATGGTGCCCATCGCAGAGATGACGGCGGCGACGCCAATGATGATGCCGAGCATGGCGAGGATGGAGCGCAGCAGGTTGGCATGCAGGCTTCGCATGGAGTTGATCAGGCTGCGGAGGAAGAACATCTCTAGGCACTCGCTCTGGTGGGATGATCGACGAGGTGGTCTTCAATGACGCGGCCGTCGCGGAGGCGGACGATGCGGCGGGCCTGCGCGGCGATGTCCTGTTCGTGGGTGACGAGGACGATGGTGACGCCCTGGGCGCAGAGGTCGTGGATGAGAGCCATGATCTGCTCGCCGGTACGGCTGTCAAGATTGCCGGTGGGCTCGTCGGCGAGGAGGAGCTTGGGCTTGTTGACGAGGGCGCGGGCGATGGCGACGCGCTGGCGTTCGCCGCCGGACAGCTCGTTGGGCGCGTGGTCGGCGCGATGGGAGAGTCCGACGCGGTCGAGGGCTTCGAGCGCGGGCTTTCGCGTGAAGGTCTGGCGGGCGTAGAACAAGGGGACAGCGACGTTTTCCCACGCGCGCATGCGGCTGATGAGATTGAAGCTCTGGAAGACGAAGCCGATTTTCTGGTTGCGGATACGGGCCAGCTCGCGGTCGCTCATGGTGCTGACGAGGCGTCCATCGAGTTCGTAGGCTCCGCCGGAGGGGCGGTCGAGGCAGCCGAGCAGGTGCATCATGGTGCTCTTGCCGCTGCCGGAGGCGCCGACGAGGCTGACGAATTCGCCGCGCTGGATGGTCAGGTCAACGCCGTCGAGGGCGCGGACCTCCGTGCGGCCCATGCGGTAGACCTTGGTGAGGTTGGTCACTCGGATCACGTGCTGGGGTCCCCGGGTCGGCCCGCCTGCGTCCGGCGCGGGGCGGCCGGTTGGCTGCGGGCTCATCGTCAGGTGGCGCTGCCGCTGTCTTCCTTCGTCCGGCGGGGAATGCGCAGCGGCTTCTTCACATAGTAGCGTTCGCCGAGTTCCAGGCCGGTCCGGATGATCACCTGCACGCCGTCGCTGAGCCCGACCTCGACGTTGCGCTCGACGGGCTCTTCCAGGTTGCCGCGCTTCTCGGGCACGAGCACATAGAACGAATCATCCGTACGGCGGAAGACCGCCTGATAAGGCACGACGAGTCCCTCTTCCTGCGCCGGGCGGAACTCGACGGTCCCCTGCATTCCCAGGCGCACGCGGGTGAGATCCTGCTCGGGGTAGAGCAGGATGCGGACATTGTAGGTGATGATGTTGGCGCGGTCCTCGGGTTCCTGGGCGATCTCGATGATGCGGCCGAGGAAGGAGCGGCCGCGCAGGCCCTCGAAGGTGATGGTCACTTCGTCGGGGCGTTCGGGCGTGGCGGGCAGCGGGCGATCAGGGGCGGGCGGGCCGAGGTTCTGTCCGTCGTGCATCATGGCGCTGACGCGGTCGATGTCGGATTCGTCGACCTTGGCCTCGACGATGAGTTCGCTCATGTCGGCGAGTTCCATGAGGACGGTGCCGCCGGTGAAGGTGGTGGTGGCGGAGCTGACGATGGCGCCGATGGAGATGTGGCGCTTGACGACAAGGCCGCGGATGGGGCTGAAGATGTCGGTCTCGCTGAGGCGGCGCTCGGCGTCCTTGAGATTTTCCTCGGCGGCGGAGAGGCTGGCTTCGGACTGGTGGAGGCGATTCAGGGCCGCCTCGACGTCGAGATCGCCGCTGTTGGCGCGATCGAGATCCGCCTCCATTCCCGACACGTTCGCCTGCGCCTCATAGTACGCGCTCTCGGCGCGCGTCAGCGCCAGGTCGGTTTCCTTGCCCTGGTCATAGAGGGCCTTGATCCGGTTGTAGTCAAACTCTGTCGTCTTCAGGGTCGCCCGCGCGGCCTTGAGCTTCGCTTCCGCTTTTTTGATGTTGAGCGGGACGTCGCGCTGGGCGAGTTTGTGATTGGTGCGTGCCTCTTCGACCATGGCGCGGAAGCGGTCGACGTCGGCCTGGCGCTGCTGGACGTTACGCTGCTCTTCCTGCTTGTCGAGGCGGATAAGCAGGTCGCCCTCGTCGACGTACTGGCCCTCTTCGGCAAGGAGTTCGATGACGTTTCCGCTGGCCTTGCTCTTGATTTCGACGCGGCGGCGGGCCTGGGCCTCGCAACTGGCGCTGACGGGGATGACGACGGAGCCGGCGGCGACGACGTCGATTTTTCCGGGCTCTTCGAAGACGGATCGGCCGCGGAGCACGCCAATGTATCCGGCGACGAGCAGGCCGATGACGATCAACCAGATGATAAGTTTCTTCATCGTTCTCCCGCCGGGCAGGGGTGACGCCTTGCCCGCTGGTGGGTCCGACGGCCGGATTTCGGGTGTTGGTTGTGCTGTGCGGGCCGGCCGTTGCCCCGGCTCGGCCGCGGGAGCGGCGCGACCGCGCGATTCGTCGGAAATCGCTGTGCCCGTCCCATCTTTCATACGATGAATGCCCGGGGGTCGGGTGGAACAAACATCAGTTATCTGGAACCTCCCCGTTTGCAGCACAGCGTAACCGTTGACGCGAAAGGTTGCAATGGCAGGGACTTGCGGCGGAGTGGGCGAGCGGCGGACGCGCCTCAGACGGGTTGCGGCCGTGGGCGTGCTGGGCGGCTGCCTGCTGCTATCGGGCACGGCCGGGTGTGCGGTGAGCGCGGGGCGGCCGGGCCTGGTGGATCTGCGGCTTTCTGAACCGCTGCGGACGGATTACCCGCAGACGACCTGGCGTTTCCGGCTGACGAGCGAGCCGGCAGAGGCACGGCGCTGCATTCTGCCGCTGTGTCCGGAGTATGACCTGGTCGTCATCCGCAACGAGCAGCAGTGGCGCAGTTTCCGCGACGAACTGGGACTCGTCAGCGTGGAGGAGCATCCGGACTTCGAGCGGGGGCTGGTGGCGGGGATCGCCGGGCGGATCGGGGAGCCGCTGGACGGGCGCTGGCCGGTGTCGCTGGCATGTCTGCGGCGCAAGGGGGGCCTGGGGTCGCTGACGGTGAGCGTGCGGTCGGGCGTTTATCATCAGACGCTCTCGGCACCGTACTGCGAGATCGCGTACTTCCCGGGTCTGCGCGACGTGGCGCTGGTGCAGGTCGATCAACGGTTGTTCTACGTCAACTAGATTCCGTCCGGTAAGCGTGGCGGGGTCCGGCGCAGCGGGGTGAAATCGACGCGCGTTGCGATCGGGTAACGTCCGTCGTTGCTTATTCTCACCAGTCGGCGGCCGGCTCGCCCGATCAGATCTCATGTTGACTTCAGTAGACATCGGCGTGGAGTGACTGGGATTCGCCAGGTGTCGGGCGCGCTGAAGCGGCGGTCCTGGTGTTTTCGGGACGGGGACGCGCATGCCAGCAGGTCAATCGGGTGTTACGGCGGAGCGGGAGCCGCATCCGCTGCATCCCGCGCGCATCGGCGAGCGGCTGTTTCAGGATCTGCCGGTCGGTCTGGTCGTGTACGACCGGCGGCTGCGGATCGTGACGGCCAACCGGGAGGCGCGGGCGCTGCTGCCGGCGGGGGACCATCTCGTCGGCGTGCTGGGCGAAGCGGTGCGCGGCGGAGCGTATCACGACTGGGCCGGCGAGCTGCAGCGCGTGCTGGACACCGGAAAGGCGGCGCGGTTTGACAGCGTGCCGTATCATCCGCCGCGCGGCGCGGAGGGCTACCTGACGATCATCTGTCAGCCGCTGGGCGGCGAGCCGGGCACGCCGGCGCCGGGGGGCGTGCTGGTCGTCGAGGACGTTACGGCGCACTTGAGCATGGAGAAGCGGCTGGCGGTGTCAGAGCGGATGGCGGCGCTGGGCAAGCTGGCCTCGCGCGTGGCGCACGAACTGAACAACCCGCTGGACGGCATCCTGCGGTACGTCAATCTGGCGCTGCGCGTGCTGGGGACGGCGGAGGCGGATCGCGCCGAACACTACCTGACGGAGACGCGGACGGGGCTGCTGCGGATGGTGGAGATCATCGGGCAGCTCCTGGAGTTTTCGCGCAGC
>CAZNDQ010000416.1:0-4182 GCA_964571825.1 uncultured Planctomycetales bacterium
GAGAATCCCTTCTCGCACCCCGATTCCGCGGGAATCCCTTCCCGCGATCTGTCATTCCGACTGCCCCCTCGCCGTCATGCTGAGCGAAGCGAAGCATCTCCAGTACCACGTGCCCCCAGCACGCCTCCACATCCCACATCCTTCCGTCGCGGTATTCCGCGACTCCTTCACTGGCCACTGGTCACTGGTCACTGGCCACTATCCCCGTCCGCGCGCATCCGCCATTTCGACGCTCCCGCCGCCCGCCGGACGCGAATACGTCCCGCGCAGGATCGACACGTCGATCCACGGCGCCCCCGCGTCGATCCGCCCGCACTGGCTGTAATTCGCCCGCAGCACGCGCACCTTGTCCGCCGCCGTCGGCTCCTCGATTTCCTCGCCCGGGCACGACCCCCAGAGGATCGTCCCGCTTCGCCCCGGCCCCTGCGCATCCGGCAATGTCTGCAACTTCAGATGCGCCTCGGCTGCACGCTCCCGCCCGCCATAATTGTGCACGCTGATCGCCCCGACCTGCCGCGCGAACGGCTCACCGCGCAGCAACAGCGCCAGCTTGATCCCCGCGTCAAGGTCCTTGCCCGCCCACGCAACGCCCGGCTCCGGCACGTCGCCCGTCACGCCCTGGATCATCAGGAACTCGCCCGGCGCATCGTACTCGCCCGGCAGCCGCACACCCTCTTCGTCCACCAGAAAGAACCGCGTCCCCTGCTGCACCACCGCCAGCGGCATGCGGTACTCGCACCTCACGTCCACGCGCCCGCCCGAAAACCGCTCCGCGCGCACCACGCGGCGCACCCAGCCGCTCTCCTCGATCACCCCGACGACGCGCTCGGCCACGTTGTCATCCAGCGGGTGAGGCGGGTCGCCGTGCGTCAACGGCCACAGCATCGACTCCACCCAGCGCTCGCTCAGCCAGCTCGGCCGATCGAGCAACCGTACCTCCACCGTCTGCGCCTGGTATTCCGGCAGCTCGTAGACGTGTGCCTTCAGCCGCGTCAGACCGTACGCGCTCCCGCCGAGCATCGCCGCAACGACGAGCATCCCCAGCACGCGCCCGCCGATCCGTCGCCGCCGCTTCGGCTCCAGCCCGACCCACCAGCGCCGCACGGCGCCCGGTCGATTCGCTCTGGATTGCCTGCTCCGTCCCATCGTCGATTGTCCGCCTCGAATGTGTCCGGCCGCGCCCTACTTCGGCCGCCGCCGCAGCGCCGTCTCCACGATCTCCTGACACAGCGCCGCCATGTCCAGACCGATCCGCGCCGCCGCCTTCGGCAGCAGCGAGTGGTCCGTGAAGCCCGGAATCGTGTTCACCTCCAGGCAGAACGGCCGGAGCGTCTCGCGCTCCACCATCCAGTCCACACGCGAAAAATCGCGGCAGCCCAGCGCCTGATGCGCCTGCACGCTGTACGCCTGCACCTGCGTCAGCAGGTCCGCCGGCAACTGCGGCTCGAACAGGTATTCCGTCGCCTCATCCTGATATTTCGCCCGGTAGTCGTAGAATTCCCGCTTCGGCACAATCTGGCACACCGGCAGCGCACGCTCCCCCAGCACGCTCACCGTCAGCTCCGGCCCCCGAATGTAGTCCTCGACGAGGCACTGCCCGTATTTCCGCACCAGCCGGTCGATCGTCGCGCACACCTGACCCGGGTGCCGCACGATCTGACAGTCCACGCTGCTCCCCTCACAGATCGGCTTGACCACCGCCGGCAGCTTCCAGCAGGCCACGTCGCCCCTCGGCCGCTGCCCGTCCACCACCACGTACGGCGGCGTCGGAATCCCCTGCTCCAGCAGCGTCAGCTTCGTCCGCAGCTTGTTCATCGCCCGCGCCGAAGACTCCGGCCCGCTCCCCACGTACGGAATCCCGCGCTCTTCCAGAAGCTGCTGCACCTGCCCGTCCGCGCCGAACGTCCCGTGCAGCGCAATGAACACGATGTCCGCCGGATACGTCAGCGCCGCAAGCTGCGACGGCGAAATATCCTCGCAGCGCACGCGGTGCCCGAGCGACTCCAGCGCCCGCGCCACCGCCTTGCCGCTGCTCAGGCTCACCTCGCGCTCCGCGCTCGGACCGCCCATCAGCACTGTGATCTGCAACGACGCTCGCGCGGTCCGCTCAACCGCCGGCATCTCCCGCATCGGCTTGGCCATCGTCGTCATCAGCTACCCCTCGCTGCGCCGCTCAGCGCCACACGTCGATCTCCAGGCTCAGCCGCACACCGTGCGCTCGCTCCACCGCCTCGGTGACACGGTCAATCAGCCGCAATACGTCCGCCGCCTTCGCCCCCTCATCCGCCACGATGAAGTTCGCGTGCTTCTCCGACACCCGCGCCCGCCCGTCGGAGAGCCCCTTGAGCCCCGCGCGGTCGATCAGCCGCCCCGCCGACTCGCCCGGCGGATTGCGGAAGATGCACCCCGCGCTGTGCGCCGCCATCGGCTGCTCCGCCTTCTTCGCGTTCCAGATCTCCTGCATCCGCTCGCGCACCGGATCCGGGTCCGCCTCCTCCAGCCGCAGCGTCGCCCCGACGACGACGTACCCGTCGAGATTCGTCTGCCGATATCCGAAGCCGACCTGCTCGTGCGTCAGCGTCACCCGCCGCCCGCACGCATCAACGACCTCGACCGACTCCACCACGTCGGCAATCTGCCCGTACCGCCCGCCCGCGTTCATCCGGATGCAGCCGCCCAGCGTCCCCGGAATCCCCGCCAGCACTTCCAGCCCCGCGCGCCCGGCCGCGGCCGTCTCCCGCACCAGCCGGAACATGTCCACCGCGCCCCCGACGTGCAGCCGCCCGTTCTCCCCGTGCACCCGCTCGAACTCCCCGCCGCCCAGCCGGATCACCAGCCCGTCAAACCCCTCGTCGCAGACGAGCAGGTTCGCCCCGCCGCCGAGGATCCGCCACGGCACCTCCTCGTTCCCCGCCCATTCCAGCAGCTCGACAAGCTGCTCCACCGTCTGCGGCATCGCCATCCAGCGCGCAGGCCCGCCCAGGCCGAACCACGTCAGCTCGCCCAGCGGCCGGTCGCTATGCACGATCGAGGGCAAGAGCCCCGGCAAGTTCATCCGCCACCTTCCACACGTCGCCCGCGCCCATCGTCACCACCAGATCGCCGCCCCGTAGATTCGCCAGCAGGTGCGCCGCGATCTCCTCGAACCGCGCCAGGTGCAGCGCATCCCCGCCGTTCGCCCGGATCCGCGCCACCAGGTCCGGCGCGCCGATCCGCGTCCGCTCCGCCTCCGAATCGCGCACGAAGTAAATATCCGGCACCAGAATGTGATCCGCGCTCGAAAAGCTCCGCGCGAAATCCTCCAGCAGAAACCGCGTCCGCGAATGCTGGTGCGGCTGGAAAATCGCCCACAGCCGCCGCGGCTCGTAGTGCGCCCGCACCGCCTGCAGCGTCGTGCGGATTTCCGTCGGGTGGTGCGCGTAGTCGTCCAGCACCGTGATGCCCTGCCCCTGCCCGATCAGCGTCATCCGCCGCCGGCACCCCGCGAAGCGGCTCAGCGCCTCGGCAATCGGCCCCGCCTTCGCCCCCGCCTTGTGCGCCAGCGCAAAACTCGCCAGCGCGTTGAGCATGTTGTGCCGCCCCGGCAGCCGCAGCCGCACCCGCGCCAGTGCCTCCCCGCCGTGCACGACCTCGAACGCATGACACCCGCGCTCGATCGTCACCTCCCGCGCCGTCCAGTCGCACCCGGCCGACAACCCGAACGTCTGCCGCCGCCCGTTCAGCGACGCCGTCGCCCGCCGCGCCGTCGCATCATCCCCGTTGAGGATCACCGCCCCCTCGGGCGGCACCAGCGCACCAAACTCCGTGAACGCCCCGACGATCTCATCGAGGTCGCGGTAATAGTCGAGATGGTCTTCTTCGATGTTGAGGATCGCCGCATACCGCGGCCGCAGGTGCAGGAACGACCGGTTGAACTCGCACGCCTCGACGACGAAGTGCGGCCCCATCCCCACGCCGCTGCCCCCGCCGAGCTGCCGCACCTCCGCCCCGACGACGAACCTCGGGTCCAGCCCCGCCGTTGCCAGCGCGTGCGCCGTCATCGCCGTCGTCGTCGACTTGCCGTGCGTCCCGGCGACCGCGATCCCCGCCTTCGTCAGCATCAACTGCCCGACGAGCTGCGCGTAGTTGATCACCTCGACGCCGCGCCGCCGCAGCTCCATCAGCTCCGCGTTCGACTCCGGC
>CAZNDQ010000417.1:0-4175 GCA_964571825.1 uncultured Planctomycetales bacterium
CCGCCGGCCCCACCGGTGCCGCCGGTGCCGCCGCTTCCGCCGGACGCACCGCTGGCGCCGTCACTACTGATGCAGCAAACCTCTCCCCCATTGCCGCCGCTGCCACTTCCGCCGGCGCCACCCGCCGCTCCATTTGCAGGGGGCTGGTTGGTACCGGCAGTCTCACCTCTGGCGTCGATAGAGCCGAAGAGGTTGAGGGTACCGTAGGCGCGGAGTTCGACGGCGCCACCGCCGCCGCCGCCCGACGTGCCGTCCTGTCCATAGGCCCCGGTACCACCGGCGCCGCCAAATCCACCACTGCCGCCGCTGCCGCCGCTGTTTCCGCTCGTCTCGCAGAATCGTCCGCCGCCACCGCCGCCGCCGCCACCTCCGCCCCCCTGGCCGCTGGAGCCACCGCCGCCACCTCCGCCGCCGCCGCCACCACCTCCTCCTCCGCCGCCGATCAGGTCACTGCCGGTGCGCAGGTTCATGCCGCCGCCGCCGGGATTTCCGGGTGAGCCCGGGTCACCGTTGTCGCCATTGCCGCCGGAGCTGCCATTGCTCGACGGGCTGCTTCCGTCAGAGCAGCCGCAGCCGCCTTCGAAGCAGCACCAACTGTCGCCGTCGCGGCCGTCGCTTCCTCCCGGACCGCCATTGGCGGCGGGGCTGAGCACTCCGCCCGGGCCGCCGGCGCCGCCCATCCCGAGCGCGCCGCCGGTGTTGCTCGTATTGAAGCCATGTCCGCCGGCGGTACCGTTGCCCCCGGTATTTCCCATCTGACCGTTGTTGACGCTGCCGTTTCCGCCTGAGCTGCCGGAGGCGGAACTGCCACCGCCGCTTCCACCGCCACCGCCGCTGGATTGCGCGCCGCCGTCTCCGCCGCGGCCGGTCGCATTGACATTCGCGCCACCGGAGCCGGCAGCACCGCCGCCGGCGCGACCGCTGAAGGTGCCCGATGCGATGACCGACGCGCCGACCGGGATTTCGATGTTGTCGGCGACGATCCATAGGGGGCGCGAGCCGTTAACGACAATCACGTCGTTGCCCGTCACGGAGAAGTTTCCAATGAACCTGAAGCGCGCGATGCAATCAGAGGCGCAGGCGCCACCGCTGGCGGTCACGGCCGCGGCGTTGAAGGTCACGCCGCCAAACGTCGTGCTGTTTCCGTTGATGGTCAGCGCGTCGGTGTCAAAGGTGATGGTTGCCGCCGCGGCCGGGCGCGCGGGCGCCAGTGCGGCAAGGAAACAGGACAACAGCATCGGGGCCAGCGTCATTCGGCGGGGCATCGCACTGGTTCCTCGTCGATGGGACACGGTCGGTGACAACGCCGGCGCGGGGCCGGCGGGGCGCGAAACGGGAATCGAGACGCTCGTGCGGGCGCGAACGCGAGGGGCGACGGGTCGGGCACAGCAAAGGCGGGACTTATTCATTGCAGGCCTCCGTGTGTCCGTCGTTGAGCACGGCGACATCCGACACGCGCCGCAGGATGAACGTGCCGCGGGCATTGATTCCGTCGGGGTTGTTTTCCGCGTCGGGATCAAAGTCGGTCTTGTAGAGGCCGACGACCTTTTCGTTGTAGGTGCCGGTGAGAATGCGGTCGCCCCAGCCGTTCTGCGGCATTGCTTCCGGGGGCGCCGTGTCGAAGACGAACTGCAGGGAGCGCGTGATGCGGAAGGAATCTCCTTCGTCCCAGACGCTGTTGCCGTTGGTGTCGACGAACGACTCGCCGCTGTCATAGCGGCCATTGCCGTTGGCGTCGGTAAAGGCCTCCTCCCGCCCGTCGTGGTCGGGATGGAAGCGGTGGAAGAACGGATTGCGCGGATGGCTCGCCGGGAGGACGACCAGCGCGGCGAGCTGAGTCGCCAGGTCGGGCGGCGGCCCCGTACTGATGTCCAGGGGTACGTCCCCGTCGAAGGAGAAGGCGGCGGTGCTGACGCGGCGGGCGAACGGCTCGCCGGCGATGGTGCTGCCGGCCTCGAGGTTGTCGCAGCAGCCGGCCGGGCAGGTCGGCGTGACGAGCACGTAGCGGCCGATGTCGTTCTCCGTCTCGCCGGGCTTGAAGAAGATGCGGACCGAGCGAAGCAGCGTGTATTGCCCGCTGTCGCTCATGTGGACGACGACGGCGAACTGGAACTCCTGCGCCGTGGGGCGGAGGGCGATCTTGTCGGTGTCGCTGCCGAGCGTGTCGATACTGCACGATCCACCGGGGCAGTCGTCCGAGGTATCACACGGCTCGCCGTTGCGTACGCCGCCGAAGCAGTAGTAGGAGCAGACGCCGTCGCCGCCGGGCGGGCAGGCGCATTCGGAGTTGTCGGCGCAAATCTGGCCGTCGTTGGGCCCACCGACGCAGACGCTGTTCACCATGTCGCACGTGCCGTTCTCGCAATCGCTGGCGCAGTCGGCGTCGCCGTCGCAGGGCAGGCCTTCCTTGTCGCCGAGGAAGCAGGCTCGATTCTGGCTGAAGACCGGTTCGGAGGGGTCGCTGTTGGTCCATACCTCGGCGCCGGCGGTGACCCAGGCGACCTCGTTGACGCGGACCAGTCCGACATAGAGGCCGGGCGGGCCGGGGGGCATGCCGCCGCCGCGAATCAGGCCGCCGGCTTTGCCGGTTGCCTGCGCTGCGACCGGGAGCAGGCGGCGGAATCCGCCCGAGCTGCGGAGTTGGAGGATGCCCTGATACTGGCTGCCGGTGCCGTCGGGGGCGAGCAGGGCCTCGGGCAGGCCGTTTCGATCGATGTAGACGCTGAAGGTCTTGCTGGCGGTCTGTTGTGGTGAGGGGGAGAGCATCCAGGCCGGATTGGTGGGGAAGTTCATCAACTGCTCGCGCAGATTGCTCTGCGAGATCACGCCGCTGCCGTATTGCAGCCACTGCAACGGCGCCTGGCTCGGACCTGACGGGGGGAACGATGGGGTGTTCGGCGGCGGCGGCGCGGACGGCACATAGGAGGCGACAATCTGCTCGGCCGTCGTTCTTCGGTTCCTCAGCTTCACGTCGAGCGAGACGATGCTGCGGTGATAGTCCACGCCGCGCAGGGCGGCGGTGTCAATGTCGATCGGACCGTCGTAGACGACGCTCTGCGTGGAACGGACCCAGAAGCCGGTGGAAAACGGCGTGCCAAACGGCGGAATGATGGCGGTGGTCAGCGGGATCTCGCTCAGGGCGGCGGTGGCCGCGGGCAGCGAGCCGAGCAGTTGCCCGCCGACCTCGGCTGGAAAGACGCGCGTCGTCTGGTGCGCTGCGGAGGGCGAGAGATAGTCCTGAAACGTGGGCGAGGGATTGTCGACGACGTGGAAGCCGACGAGGTTGAAGCCGGGGATGTAGGTCGTTTTTCCGGACGCGGGGCGGCCGAGGAACGTCAGAATGTTCGGGTTGGGCGGGCAGGCGCAGTCGCCGTCGTCGACGCAGGCTGCGCCGGGACTGGGGCCGCCGTCGCACAGGTCGCTCTCGCAGACGCCGGGAAAGCACGGTTCGCCCGCGGCGCCGCCGATGAACTTGATCAGGTACACGCGATCGCCCCTGATCTCGAAGAGATCACGGACTTCGCGTCCGGGGGCGCCCTCGGGCGCCCAGAAGCGCCAGTAGGATTCGCGCACGGGGGCGTCGGGGTTGGCCGAGGGCAGATCGAGCGTCCAGACCGCCTCGACCACCGCGCTGTCGAAGAGCAGGTCGGGGTCAGACGGGACGGGATCGACCTCGAGGAAGACGGCATTCCAGCCGGGATGCAGGACCTGGGTCTGCTGCTGCACCCACTGCGCGTGCGCGCGGCCGGCCATCAGGGACATCAGTGCTGCCGAGAGGAGAATCGCTCTGGATCGGTTCATCATGGCTCGAACTTCCTTCGCGGGGTCGTCATCCTTGCGGCTTCCGATCGTGTGCGCCGCCAATCGCGGCGCTGTTGGTCGGGCTTGCTCCGACCGGATTTCGGTGCGCACTCGGCGCCGCCACGGTTGCGCTGCCGGTGGACGCCCATCTGTTTCGCGGGTCGCGCGTCCGCGCGGCGCGACGCCACGTGCATTGACCGGCCCTCACTGCGGCCCGTTGGCGCGGGCCTATTGGCAATTCGGCGGACTCGACACGGGCGGCTGCCCGAAGACTGCCGCCAGCGTGTTGAAGTCCACCAGGTTGATTACACCGTCCTGATTCAGGTCCGAGCAGGCGAACACCGGCGGCGGACAGTCGGCGTCCGGCGACGTCC
>CAZNDQ010000418.1:0-4171 GCA_964571825.1 uncultured Planctomycetales bacterium
TACGGGAAATTGCGTGACCCGCCGGTCCCGCTAACCAGCCCGACCACGCCAATCGCTGACCTGTTTCGAGGTCTCCATCGCCTGCCGTTTACGTAGCCTGTTTCGTCAGTATGAAGTTGAAGTATCGCTGGCGGCGGTGATGCATCGACGCGCTCAGCGATCGACCAGTTGACGATACCGTCCGGGCGTCACACCGAAAGCGGACTTGAAGACGCGACAGAGATGAGCCTGGTCGGCAAAGCCGGCGGCATGCGCCACGTGGGCCGCCGGCAGGCGCCGGTCCTGGAGCAGTTGAGCAGCGCGACGGACACGGAGTTGCCGGACGTACGTTGACATGCAGCAGCCGAAGTGGCGGCGGAACGCTCGCGCCAGATACACCGGGTGTACACCCGCAAACTCGGCGAGGCGAGCCGCCGGGACGGCGCCCTCGGCCAGGGCATGCAGTTTGTCGCGCACGGTGAGGAGCCACCGTGGCGCGATTGGCGGCACCGGCACGGGGCGGGTCAATTCGCCGATCAGCAGAGCGAGGCGTTCATCGAGAGCCAGGTCGCGATCGGGGCCATCCGGCTCGCGCAGGGCAGTGTAGACAGCGAAAAACGCGCGGACGACCGGGCCCCCGATGAGCCAGCGATAGCGTGAGACGGCAGAGGCCCAATCGGCCATCAACTGCGAGTCGTCATCGCATCGCGTGATCGCCATCCCGCTCATCCCGTCCGGGCCGACAGCATTGCGATGATCGACTTCGCTGGGCTTGATCGAGACCGACCCGGGACCGAAGCACTCAGCCGCGGAGCGCAAACCCTCCTCGATCCCTCCCGCGATGACCAGGCTGATCGTGGAACGCTCGTGCGAATGCAGTCCCAGCCGCATGAAGGGCGCGTAGTGCGACTCGACCAGCACGAATGCCCCGATGCGCACCGACCGGACCGCGACTCCGTTGCTCAAACCGGCGGCGTACTGTGCAGGGGTCATCGTCATGTATTCGCAGGCGCGGCGAGATTATTCCGGCTTGAGGAATGGCCACCGTTTCAATGGGTCTTTCGCTTCGCGTGTGGTCGCGGACCGACTCCGTGCCTGACGGCAGGTTCGCCCCGTTCAATACGCCCTGTGGCGGGCCGGCTATGGTCCGCTGCGGGAGCCGGGAAGAACGGTTTCGGCACTGCCGCCGCCCGGCTCGCGGCAAGTATCCACAGCGGACAGGCTCCGCGAGGAGAGTAGCATGACGCATCACATGATGTCGATTTCGATTCTGGCAGCCGTTCTCTGCGCCTGCGCGTCCCGCTCGTCCGGCGAGGATGAGTCTCGCTCGCGTCGCGGCTATGCCTCCTCGACCCTCGCCGCCGAGAAAATCGAGCTGCGGTTTTCCCGGTGGGGCGATGCCATTCTGATCGAAAACGTACTGGTCAACGGCAAAGGGCCGTTCCGGTTTCTTCTCGACACCGGCGCTGAAGGGGCCGGGCGTGTTGATACGTCGCTGGTCGAGGCGCTCAAGTTGCCCCGCGCGGGCACCGGCGACAGCGTGGGGGTCCTTGGCCAGACGCAGCAGATGTACACGTACACGCTCGACAGCCTGGCACTGGGCGAACTTACATTCAGCGGGCTCCGAATGATGGGTCGCGACTACAACGCCTCGATCAAGGGTCCGGGTCTACGCCCCATCCACGGGATACTCGGGTTTCACCTGTTCAGCGAGTACCTGCTGACGATCGATTACCCGGCCCGACTGATCACGATTACGCGAGGCGAGCTGCCTTCACCTGACGGGAAGCACATTCTCGCGATCATCAGCGACGACGAAGACCCGGAGATCGAGGTTCGCCTCGGCAACCAGACGGTCAAGGCATTGTTGGACACCGGAGCGATGGGCGAGCTGGGTGTACCGGCGTCGATTGCCGACAAACTCAAATTCACGGGTGAGCCGGTCGATCGCGGTCAGGAAGAAGGCGTGCCCCTTCGATCGGCAACGCTGGACGGTGCCCTTCGTCTGGGGGCGGTGGAGTTTGAGCAACCGACGATGATGATTGCGGGGTCTCTGAACCAGGTGGTGGTGGGGGTGCGAGTCCTTGCGTCGCTGCGCGTCACGTATGACCAGCAAGGCGCTCGAATCCGCATCGAGCGGCCGGTGGCGCGCAAGCGGTATGGCGTGCAATTGGTCTGGCGCAGTTCAGGTCCGGAATTCAGGGGAGTGGAGTCGGGGAGCATCGCGGAGGCCGCCGGGCTCCGTTCGACGGACCGCATCGAGACCATCAACGACCGGCCGCTGGCCGAGATCGATCGCGAAGAGCTGTCCAGGCTTCTCGACACGTCGCCGCTGACGCTCGGCATTGAGCGCGACAGCGCCCGTCAACAAATCCGAATGGTGCTGGACTAGCGCCAGCGGCGGCCGGCGAACGCGCGTTGCGCGCAAGTCCGCAGCGAGCGGGCGGTGCTATGGGCGGGGGCGGGAGAGGCCGAGGCGTTTGATGCGTGAGGCGAGGGTGGTGGGTCGGAGTCCGAGGAGTTCGGCGGCGCCGCCGGGGCCGTGGATGCGCCAGGCGGTGCGTTCGAGGGCGGCGAGGATGTTGCGGCGTTCGAGGCGTTTGAGTTCGGCGTCGGGCAGGACGGCGCCGGGCGCGGGGGGAAAGGGGGCATCTGCACCGACGGGCGGTGCGCCGCCGGACGCACCCGGGCGAACGGCATCGATCGCCGTGGGCTGTGCGTGGGTACTGCGGCGGTGGGCGGTGGACAGGCGGGCAGCGGGGCTGGAAGGCAGGTCGAAGCGGAGCGTGTTTCTGCGGGCGGTGATGACTGCGCGTTCGATGACGTTCATCAGCTCGCGGACGTTTCCGGGCCAGTCGTAGGCCTGCAGGGCGATGATGTTTCCTTCGGTCAGGCGCGGGGCGGGACGGTTGAAGCGAGCGGCCGCGCGGCGGAGGAACTCGGCGGCGAGGAGCGGGATGTCTTCGCGGCGCTTGCACAGGGGCGGGACCTCGATGGGAAAGACGTTGAGGCGGTAGTAGAGGTCCTGGCGGAAGCGGCCGGCGTCGACTTCGGTGTGCAGGTCGCGGTTGGTGGCGGCGATGAGGCGGACGTTGACCTCGCGGGTGCGGTCATCGCCGACGCGCTCGTATGTTCCCTCCTGGAGGACGCGGAGGAGCTTGCTCTGGAGGTCGAGGGGGATTTCGCCGACCTCGTCGAGGAAGAGTGTGCCGCCGTGGGCGAGTTCGAAGCGGCCGGGGCGGTCGCGGAGGGCGCCGGTGAAGGCGCCCTTCACGTGTCCGAAAAACTCGCTCTCGTAGAGTTCGCGGGGGACGGAGGCGCAGTTGACGCGGACGAGGGCGCGGGCGCGGCGTTCGCTGCGGCGGTGGATTTCCTGGGCGACGAGTTCCTTTCCTGTGCCGGACTCGCCGAGGATGAGGACGTTGGCGTCGGTGGGAGCGACGAGGTCGATCTGCTGGACGATGGTGCGCAGGGCGGAACTCTGGCCGATGATGTCGCCGAAGGCGCGGGCGTCGGAGACTTCCTCGCGGAGGTAGGCGTTCTCGAGTTCGAGTCGGGCGCGGAGTCGCTCGATCTCCTCGAAGGCGCGCGTGTTGGCGATGGAGGCGGCGGCGAGGTCGGCAATCATACGCAGCCAGTCGACGCAGCCGCGGGTGAGGGAGGCGCGGGTGAAGATGGCGAGGACGCCGAGGATTTCGCCCTTGAAGATGAGCGGTTGCCCGGCGAAACCGAGAACGCCTTCGCGGCGCGTCCAGTCGGGGTCGGCAATCCAAGCGGGGTCTTCTTCGACGTTGAGGACGGCAAGGCACTCGCCGGATGCGCCGATCCGTCCGACCTTGCGCACGCCGAGGGGGAAGCGGCGAAATCGGCCGTCGTTGCGATCCCAGCGCGTTGATGCGTCGATGGCGGAATGGCCTGCACTGGCGACCAGGTGAAGGCAACGGGCGTGGTCGGGGCACTCGGTGCGCATCGGGCAGGAGGTGCAGATGTCGCCTGGGCGAATGAGCCAGATGCGGGCGAGGGCGACCTGCTCCTGTTCGGCGAGGCGGTGGACGACGGTGTTGAGGACGGCGTCGAGGGACCGTTGCTCGCCGACTTCGAGGAGGAGGTCCTTGAGGGCGGCCGAGACCATCATTCGATCGCCGAGCCGGGACATGCCGGGATCGTAGGCGGCCGACGAGAAATCGCAACG
>CAZNDQ010000419.1:0-3925 GCA_964571825.1 uncultured Planctomycetales bacterium
CTGCTGGGGGCGTACGCGGTGTTCGGGCTGGCGGGTGCGGTGTGGCGGCGGGAGGTGCGGGCGGTGTCGGGCGCTGCGGCGGTGCTGGTCGCGGCGACGGCGCTGGTGTGGCTGGGTCCGGACACGTCGTCGTTTCGTGACGATCGGAGTTCGTACGTGGGGCTGGGCAAATCGTTCGAGCTGGGGGGGCGGTTCGACGAGGCGATCGAGAGCTACCGCAGCGCTGCGCGACATGATGAGCCGGCGCAGGATGCGACGATTCGCGCGAGGTTGTGTTATCTGCTGGCGCTGCGCGGCGAGCGCGAGGAGGCGCGGTCGTGGTGCGAGGAGGCGCTGCGGATCGACGCGAACGAGGCCGACGCGCACAGTACGCTGGGCGGGCTGCTGAGCGAGACCGGTGCGTATGCGGAGGCGGAGGCGCACTTTGCAGCGGCGCTGGCGGCGAACGATCGGCACGCGGATGCCTACTACAACCGCGGGCTGAACGAGCTGCGGCAGGGGAACGAAGCGGCGGCGATCGCGGCATTCGAGACGTGCCTGAGGATCGATCCCGCGGAACATCGGGCGCGGAACAACCTCGGCAACGTGCTGGCGGCGACGGGTCGGCTGGAGGAGGCGGTCGAGCAGTATCGGACGATGCTGCGGCAGGTGCCCGAGTCGCCGGAGGCGCACAGCAACCTGGGCAGTGCGCTGCGTGAACTGGGGCGGGTAGAGGAGGCCATTGCGGAGTATGAGGCGGCGCTGGCGGCTGCGCCGGGGTACACGGCGGCGCATCGGCTGCTGGGGCGGACGCTGCTGGAGGTGGGGCGGGCGCCGGAGGCGCTGGAGCATCTGGCGGAGGCGGTGCGGCTGGAACCGCGCGACGTGGCGACGCGGCTCGACCTGGCGTGGGTGCTGGCGACGCATCCGCGGGCGGAGGTGCGGGACGGTCGGGCGGCGCTGGTGCTGGCGGAGGAGGCGGTGCGGCAGCTCGGGCGGGCGGATGCGGTGGCGCTGGACGTTTTGGCGGCGGCGCAGGCGGAGGCGGGGGATCTGGCGCGGGCGCGGGAGACGGCGGCGCGGGCGGCGGCGCTGGCGGCGGAGCAGGGGGACGAGAAGCTGGCGGAGATGATCGGCGCGCGGCGGCGCGAGTATGAGGCGGGCCGGGCGTATCGGCAGTCGCCGGAGACGGCGGGGCCTTAGCGGCGCGCGGCGACGCAGAGAGGCGAATGTTGTTCAAGCTGGGCAAATGGCTGCGATCGGGCGGTCTGTCGGGCGGGATCGTGCTGCCGCCGCAGCTTCTGGCGCCGCGCGTGGCGCGAGTGGAGGCGCTGCCGGTGCCGGACTCGTTGTGTGTGCCGCTGCGTGATTTCGGCGGGGGCGTGCCGGAGGCGATCGTCGAGGCGGGGCAGGTGGTGCAGCGTGGTCAGCCGCTGGCGGTGTGCGCAGCGCGGGCGGGTCCGGCGGTGCATGCGCCGGCGTCGGGCCGGGTGACGGGGCTGCGTCGGGTGGTTTCGCTGGCGGGAGGCGAGGTGCCGGGGATCGAGATCGCGGTTGATGAATCGGCGGCGGCGGCGTCGGGGCCCGGGCAGCCGGTTGCGCTGAACGACGCGGCGGCGGCGCAGGCCGAATTCTGTGACCGGTTCGGCCTGGTGTACGGCGAAGCCGGCCGGGCGCTGTCGGAACTCTTCTGCGGCGAGCCGGCGCCGCGGCTGGATGATCTGATCATCTCGGCGGTGGCGGCGGAGCCGGCGGAGACGGCGCAGCTTGCGGCGCTGCTGTGGGGCGGGTCGCTGTTGGTGGAGGCGGCGGCGCAGTTGGGCCAGGCGCTCCAGGTGAAGCGGACGTGGATGGCGCTGACGGAGCGGTTCGTGCAGGGGCGGGAACTGCTCGGGCAATATGCACGGCGATTCGACGTGCGCGTGGCGGTGCTGCCGGAGCGGTATCCGCAGGGAGCGGTGCCGCTGCTGGTGCGGTCGATCACGGGGCGGGAGATGCGGCTGGGCGGTGCGCCGCGCGAGGTGGGGGCGGCGGTGGTCGATGCGGTCGGGCTGTGCGGGTGGCTGCAGGCGCGGGCGTACGGGCGGGCGATGACGCACGTGGTGGTTACGGTGCAGGGGGACGCGGCGGCGCGGCGGGTGGACTACGAGGTGCCGATCGGGACGTCGGTGGGGCAGTTGATCAGCGCGGTGGAGGCGGGGCGGCCGATTGCGCGGGTGCTTGACGGCGGGCCGCTGCGCGGGCGGGCGCTGCGTGATCGGTGGGCGGTGGTGGACAAGACGACGCGCTGCCTGACGCTGCTGAGCCACCGGATGATCGGCGAGCGGGAGCCGGGGGCGTGCATCCGCTGCGGGTGGTGCGTGGACGACTGTCCGGTGGGGCTGGATCCGGCGGCGCTGATGAACCTGGCGGAATTGAACGAGGCGGGGCGTGCGGCGCTGCTGCATCCGCAGGCGTGTGTGGAGTGCGGCATCTGCTCGTACATCTGCCCGGCGCACCTGGACCTGATGGAGAGCGTGCGGACGCTGAGGCGGCGGCTGGTGCAGGCGGAGGGCGGGCGATGAGCATCCGCCCGATGCGATTCCGGATTGAAGACGCGGAACAGTGGGACGTGAACAGCGCGCCGCACGTGCGCACGCCGATGAGCGCGTCGCGCATCACGTGGACGGTGATTGCGTCGGCGCTGCCGTGCCTGGCGGCGGGGACGGTGATCTTCGGGCTGCGCAGCGGTCTGGTGGTGGCGGTGGCGATCGGGGCGGCGGCGGTGGTGAGCGCGGCGCTGGGGGCGATCTCGCGGCGGCGCGGGGCGATGGACCTGCCGCAGGCGATGCTGATCGGGCTGCTGCTGGGGCTGACGCTGCCGCCGAACGTAGACTGGACGGTGCCGGTGGCGGGATCGGCGATCGCGATCCTGGTGGGCAAGGGGATTCTCGGCGGGCAGGGGAACTATCTGTGGCCGCCGGCGCTGATCGGGCGCGTCGGCCTGCAACTGCTAGTACCGGAGGCGATGCTGCCGCAGGTGTGGCCAATTCTGGGTCGGGACGAGTTGGTGTTCGGTCGGCTGAGCAGCCTGTTTTCGCCGGGGTTGTATTTCGGCTGGCGGGAGACGCCGCTGCCGGCGGAGGGGGATGCGTGGCTGCTGCAGCGCGTGGATCGGCTGCTGGCGGGGCTGCGCGAGTCGGTCGTGGCGGAGGGCGGGGCGGGGGAGATCGGTGTGGGGTGGTGGTTGTGGCGGGCGATCCGCGACGTGCTGCCGCCGTGGGGCGATACGGTGCTGGGGCTGACGCCGGGCGGAATCGGGGAGACGTCGGCGGTGTGCATTCTGGTGGGCGGGCTGTACCTGATGCATCGGGGTTGCGTGCGGTGGCAGTTGCCGCTGTGTGTGGTGGCGGGCGCGGCGGCGACGGCGGCGGTGTGGCCGCTGACGGTCGGGGGGGAGCGGCTGTGGTGGCCGGGGCTGGCGATGTATGCGGGCGAGCCGGTGGGGCCGTTGTACGTGCTGTTTCATCTGACGAGCGGCGAGCTGCTGTTCGCGGCGTTCTTCATGGCGACGGAGATGGTGTGTACGCCGCTGCGCGCGCGGGGTCAGGTGGTGTTCGGGCTGGGGATCGGCGTGCTGACGATCGTGCTGCGGATGTATGGCGTGATTCCGGGGGCGGGGTACTGGGCGGTGCTGCTGATGAACGTGAGCGTGCCGGCGATTGATCGGGTGATGCGGCGGCGGGTGATGGGAACGTAGGGGGGTGATGCTTCGCTGCGCTCAGCATGAATCAGTGACCAGTGACCAGTGGCCTGTGGCCAGTGAAGGAGTCGCGGAGTACCGCGACGGCAGGAATGCGGAATGTTGGCGAACGAAATGCACTCAGCGTGCTGGGTGCACATGCGATTCGAGATGCTTCGCTGCGCTCAGCATGAATCAGTGACCAGTGACCAGTGGCCTGTGGCC
>CAZNDQ010000419.1:4025-4164 GCA_964571825.1 uncultured Planctomycetales bacterium
AGTGAAGGAGTCGCGGAGTACCGCGACGGCAGGAATGCGGAATGCTGGCGAACGAAATGCACTCAACGTGCTGGGTGCACATGCGATTCGAGATGCTTCGCTGCGCTCAGCATGACAACTCGATGTGGGATGTCGGATG
>CAZNDQ010000420.1:0-4154 GCA_964571825.1 uncultured Planctomycetales bacterium
CCACGGTGGAGAGCGTCATGGCCACGACGGCACCCAGTGCGGCAATATACATGACCGCCAGATACGCCGACGCGCGGTGCCGCAGCGCCGGCGATGCACACCGCGCTCCGCCCATCCTGTTGCCACCGGTTGTTACCCGCCTAGTCATGTCGTGTCTTGAGCCCCACCACGCGCGCCATCTCCCGGCCGTCCACTTCGACCGTGACGGTCACGCGCTTGACGCCCTGGTCCGTGCCCGACACCAGGTCCGGGTCGTCGAGCTGCACGTTCTCGACCGCGACCCGGCGGCGGACGGTTGCCAGCTCCGAAATCACCGAGCCATCCGTCTCACATGGAGGCATGCAATTCGACCCGTGGAAATCATCGACCGAGACGTATGACGTCGGCTCGGCCAGCATTCCGTCCTCGACCGACTCGACGACCCGGAACACCTTTGTCGGCCTGGTCACGATCGGCGGGTCGTCGCCGACATAAGCCTGGCTCTCCTCGTCGCCCGGGTCCTCGTACGGATAGCAGAGGATCTCGTGCAACAGAGAGTGCGCCAGCGTCGTCGCCAGGCGCCGGTCCATCACCGTCCGCTGCGACCTGGCCACCATGCCCAGCGCCGTCATCGCCACCGCCAGCGTCGTTGACAGAATTACGGACGCGAGGATCAGCTCCAGCAGCGAGAAGCCGAAGATGCGACGTCGTGTATGCAAACCCGTCTACTCCGTAGTGCGTGCCCGTCCAGTCTGGCCGTCAACGGTGATCGTCCACGTGTGCTCACCCAGCGTCAGCACGACTGTCCCTCCGGCGTCCGGCCGCCCCCAGGCGTCAAATGTCAACTTCTTGAGCCCGGCGAAGTTCGCCGAGGTCAGCGTCACACCAGACATCTCTCGCGCCACATTGATCACATAGTCGCGCGAGGGATGCACCGGGTCCTTCAGCCCGCTGAACTCGATCTGATTGAGCAGCGGGCGAAACCAGATGTACTGCGACTGCTGCGTGCGGATTGCTTCCGCCTGGACCCATTCGATTTCGGCGATGATCCGCCGCGCGGCCGACAGACCGCTCATCGTCGGCGCCGCGCCGCTGAAGCGCGGCACGGCCACCGCGGCCAGGATGCCGATCAGCACCAGCACCACCAGCAGTTCCAGCAGGCTGACTCCCCGCGGGTCACGACGCATCAAAGGTCTCACAGCAGCCCGCCCAGCGCGCCGCCGACCGTCCGGATCACGCCTACCAGCCAGCCTTCGTCGTCGTCCGGCGGCGCGCCGAGATCGAATGCCGGCTCGTTCACCAGGCTCGCGAATCGAATGACCGGGCGGTCGGCGCCGGTCGTCCGCAACGTCACCTGTGCACCGGTGATCCGGGAAACGCCGACGTCCTGCTGGACGCGCGTCGTTGCACGGTACCGTCCGTAGACGTAGATGCGCGCATCCGGCTGGTAGTCCGGAGGATCGGGGCTCCAACTCGAACCGCTGTTCGTCGACCAGTAGTACTGCGTACCGTCATCGGGACCGGGCGCGGAATTGGGGCTGCACGATTCCATGCGCATGTTGGCCGACGTCCCGCCGATCAGGCGGAACGAGAGGGAACTCGTCTCCGGCGGCAGATTGACCAGGTTGCTGAAGAATACGTCGCGCCAGCCGTACGCCGTGTCCAGCAGCCCGATGTCCAGAGTCGCGGCGTCGAGCACCGTGCCGCTCGGCCAGCCGCGGCTCGCGCTGGCCGGCGTCTCGACCCGGATCGTCAGCGTTCCGGTGCTCAGCAATCCCTGTTTGCGCAGTCGCAGCTTGACCTTCGTGATGTCATAGGAGACCGTTGTTGCCGGCAGTGAGCGCAGCTCGACGTGGATCGCCCCGTGCGTGGTCTGGCTGAGCGAGGCATCCAGGCACGTTGTCCCCGTGCCGTTCGGATATCCGTCCCACGCCGCGAGATCCGTGTTGTCCGGCGCGGTGACCTCCTGCTCCGATTCGGAGGTCTGCACTTCGATCCGCGCGCGATAGCTCAGCGAAAACTCGGGCAGGTTGTCGAGCACCGTCACCGCCGATGCACCGTTGTAGGAGCGTGTCAGCCGGTTCGCGGCGTAGGCATAATCGATGGTCTCGTCGCTGCCGTCGCTGTCGCGGTCCGGGACCATGAAGGTAATGCCGGTCGAGGCGGCCGCGCTGATCGAGATAGACGTGGCGAGCTCCTGCCGCATCTGTTCGGCCACGCGCATTGCCTGAATCTGCGGCGCCAGCTCGTTGTACACGCGTTCCGCGCTGCGCCGGCTGACGTTCATCACGTGCATCGCCGAGACCAGTACAACGCCCAGCGCCGCCGTCGTCACGGCCAGTTCGACAAGCGTCAGCGCTCGTTGCCTGTTGCGAACGGTCACCTGTGTATTCCCAGTCTGCGGCGAACGGTTCCCGCCGATGTGAACAGGGCCGGCCCGACGATTCGGACCGGCCCGGAATCACACGATCTCTCTCGCCCTTCCAGGCTAGTACGTGTTGTACTTCACACTTGCTTCGTCCACGTCCGTGTCCGGCGCATTGATGATCACTTCTCCGGTGTCGGAGCTGTAAACCCAGCCCTCGTTCGTGCTTTCATACGCGGGCGTGCCGGTGACGACCTTGACCGTCGTCTTGCCGCGATTCGTGCCCACCGGCGCCGGCGGGATGCCCTTGCGCAGGTAGGGACCGAACTTGAATCCATTCGCCACGTCCTTGGTTTCCTTCACCGTGCCGTCCAGTTTGGTGTAGAAGATCAACTGGTTGATGAAGGCCGCCTCCGTGCCGGCGTTTCCGTACGTCCCTCCGGCCGCATTCACGCCCGGAAAAGTCCCGCCGTGTTCGGCCGCGTACATGTCGATGGCGCTGCGCAACACCGCCAGATTGCCCCGCAGAGCTGACTCGTCGGCACCCTTGGCACCCCGGCTGATACGCGGAATGGCAATCGCCGCAATGACCCCGATGATCACCACGACGATGACCAGCTCGACCAGACTGAATCCACGACGCGATCTCATGAAAACGCCCTCATCAGAAAGTCACCCGAACCTGTCCGCGCCGGCAACGACCTGCCCCCGCGGGACACTTGCGGTTCTATCGGATCATGCACGCCCGTTCTTCCGCAAACTCACTCGACAATTGCTGTTACGCATCACCCGAGCGAGCCGGCGCCCGCGCGTGAACCACGCTAGAGTCCGATTTCTCCGAGATCGCCTCCCAGATTCTCCAGGCCGATGTCTCCGCCGCCACCGATGAGTTCGGTGTCACCGAACGATTCCCCCGAGACGGCCGTCGACGCGTTGACGATAATCTCGCCGGTCAGCACGTTGTAAACCCATCCCACGTCCTCGCCGGTCGCAAAGGCAGGGCCGGTCGTTCCCACCTTGACGCCCGTCATGCCGATTTTCGGGCCGACCGGTGCCGGCGGAACGGCGCGCAAGTAGGGCCCGTAACGAAAGTTCGCATCCCGTACGTCCGAAGCCAGACCGGCGAAACTGGTAAACAGTGTCAACTGGGACACGAACGCGTCTTCGCTCCGCGCTGTGCCGCCTCGTCCGTCCGCACGCTCCGCCGGGAAGGCGCCGCCGTGTTCGGCCGCGTACATGTCAATCGCGCGGCGCAGCACGCCGAGATCGGCGCCCAGAGCCGCCTGACCGGCACCTTCGGCCCCGCGGCTGATGCGCGGAATCGCAATCGCCGCAATCGAGCCGATAATGACGACCACGACCACCAATTCGACGAGACTGAACGCGCGGTGCGGCGCCGGACCCTTGTATGTCGAGCCCCACAACCCATTCATCGTCGAGACCTTACGATATATGAACGAGGGCGGCCGACACCGGCCCGTCACATCACGGCCGGATTGGACCTTGGTTCTGCGGGTTTCCGGAACATCGCGCCTCACCGGTCAATCAGCGGGACATACAATTGAACCTGTCGCGCGCCCGCCCGAAACGTGGCCGACAACGGCTCGACGGCGACCAGCACATAGCCGGAGATCGACTCGCCGAGCTGGAGTTCCCGGCCGTTGACGATGGCCAGCGGACGATCGGGCGAGAGCAGCACGGCATCGAGCCGATGGGCCTCGCGGAATTCGTCGATCGTCCGCGACTCCTCTTCCATCCGCTGCACTTGTTCCTCCGCGAGCGCTGCGCTCGCCCGCCGAAAACCGGCCAG
>CAZNDQ010000421.1:0-4151 GCA_964571825.1 uncultured Planctomycetales bacterium
ACACTCTTTCCCTACACGACGCTCTTCCGATTATCCCGCCGCCGAGTAATCAACCCCGCCCGTTCCAACACCTTCAGGTGCTTCGAGATCGCCGGCTGCGTCATCTTGAACGGCCGCGCCAACTCACTCACCGACGCCTCCCCCGACGCCAGCCGCGAGAGAATGGCCCGCCGCGTCGGATCGGCCAGCGCGGCGAACGTGGAATCCAAACGCGCCACGGGGAATCGTCTATAACCTCGAAGTTTCATAACTAGTTGGTAATATAAACGTCATGCGATGCCGAGTCAAGGGCCCGGCCGGCTAGAAGCGCCGCGCACCACAGATGTTGAAACTCTATTCATTGCAGTCAGTTACGATCAGGCAGGGATTCCGCGCGCCTGGTCGGCTGGCGTCGTGTATATGGGTTTGGCCCCACTCCCGCCAGACACCGGGCACACGTACGCCGTACGATGTCCGGCGCGCCGCACCCAACAAGATTCGGGCGGCGCGCATCTACATAGCGGATGGAGCACGATGGCAGCCGAGCCCCGCACCAGTATCCCGGGCCCGTCGGATACGCCCAGCGCGCCGGCGCGGCCGGACTGGGCCGACTGGCTCGGCGCACCGGACGAATGGGCGCGGACGCACGAAACGCTGGCCCGACTGGCGCATCGCTTCCTCTGGAATCGCCACGACGCCGAAGATGTCGTGCACGATGCGGTACTCGAGGCCCGTGCCGCGCACCAACAACTCCGTGATGCGGCGCACGGCGAAGCATGGCTGCGGAAGATCGTCGTGCGGCGCGCGCTATTGGCGCTGAGACACCGGCGCTCGCGAGAGCGAACGATCTTCGGCGCCCGCGACCGGCCGACAGTCGAGCCACGAAGTCCGGCGCAGTGCGCCGCGGAGAAAGAGGACGTCATGCGACTACGCAACGCGATTGAGCGGTTACCCGAGCAGCAACAGATTGCCGTGACGCTGCGGCACCTGGAGGGACTCGCATACACCGAGATCGCCGAGACGATGGAGATCGCTGAATCAACCGTTCGTTTTCATGTGCGCGAGGCGCGGCTGGCGCTGGCGCGGATGCTTGGAGAGGTGTGATGGACTGCCGGCAGGCTCAGGAATGGCTCGCGGCCCGACTCGACACGGATGGCGCGCTTCTGCTCGACGCTGATGACGCGCACAGCAAAGCGCTAAGCGCGCATCTGGCGCAGTGCAGCGACTGCCGTGCACTGGCAGCGCAGCTTCGGCGGCTCGATGCGTCGTTGGCCGCGGCGCACGCCGCGAACGACGAGTTGTTCGACACGGCGGTGGTGAACCGCGGTGAACTGCTCAACGGGCGGTCGCGAACGCCCGGATCGCGCAGTCGGATTGTGGCGCAGCGCTGGTTGTGGAGTGCGGCTGGGCTGGCCGCCGCAGCCTGTATCACGCTCGCCTGGCTCAATCCGTGGGCTCGACAGGAGATGGTGCCGGGAGCGGCGCGGACCCATACGGCCGAAGCGCCGCCGGTCAACGTCGGTGTGGGGGATCATGCCCGTACCGGGGCGACTGGGGCGCCGGCGCTGGTGCGTCTGACCGGCGAGAGCCGGGAGAAGCAGATCGCCATCGAACAGGACACCAGCGTGCCGCGCGTGCGGCTCGTACAGGTATATCCTCTCGCGCCGCGCAAGATGCCGGCGCAGGATGACACCGAACCTCAGACCTGAAACGCAAAAGGAGAAACCCATGATTCGTCTGTGGCTGTTGACTTCGTGCCTGATCGCGCTGGGTGACGCGCCGGCGCCCGCACAAAGCCCCTCGTCGGATCCGGCTGCCAACGAACGCAAGCCGGCTGTGTACGAGATCATACAACTGAAGAACCTCGACCTGGTCGAAACGGCCTCGCTGATCAAAGAGCTGGATTCGGGGTTCATGAGCGGCCAGCCGAGCTTCCAGGTCGCGTGGAGCGAATCGGTGAACGGGCTGATCCTCCATGGGGACCTGAAGGCGATCGCCGAGATCAAGTCGCTGGTCGAGCGCCTTGAGAACGTCGTCCCGCGCCTGCCGAATTACGTGGTCGAGGTGCTCAAAGTGAATCACGCTGACCTCGAGCGCCTCGTCGGCTATTTCCACGAGACAGTCGATGACTGCGATTTCGCCGCCGACAGTGCCAGCCGCCGCATCATTGCGCGCGGACCGGCCGCGCAGATCGGCATCGTCAAGCAGTTGCTCGCCGAACTCGACCAGCCGCAGGCGACGTTGCGCCTGATCTTTGATGCGTTCTCTATCGACGCGAGCGACAGCGCGACGGCGCCGCCGGGGAAGATGCCGGCCGATCTCCAAGGCGTCCGCGACGTGCTCGCCCGCGAGGGCGTGGGGCCGGTGGAATACCTCGGCCGGACCACGGTCCGCACGCAGGATGGGGAGGTTTTCAAGGCGTCCGGCATGACCTCGATCCGCAGTGGACGGCTGCTGCAGGAGGTCAGCGGCACGGCACGGGCGCAGTCCGACCCGCTCCAGGTCCGGCTACATCTGGAGGCACGCCTCGAGCTGAAGGCTGTCCAGTTCGATGACCCGAAGAATCAGACGATGGACCAGTTTCAAGTCGAGTCGGTGCTGACGATCCCGGCGGGCGAAACCGTGGTCCTCGCGGGTGCGCCGAACGTCGGCTCACAGAGCGGTGCATTGGCGATCTGCGTTCGCGCGGAAATCGTCGACGCCGGAATGCCGTAGTACCAGCGAATGGGGCGCCGTTCGATCGGTCGAACGATACGGGGCGTGCGTTAACGAAATGGGCGGCGACCGGTGAATCAGTCGCCGCCCATTGCCAAATCCCGGAGTTCGACGACGCGGACCCGGGCCTCGCCGTTTACGGATTGCAATCCGGTGCGCTGCCGAAGTTCACCGCAAAGGTAGCGAAGTCGCCGAGGTCGACCATACCGTTGTTGTCGAGATCGGCGCATTCGAACTCCTGCTGCGTGCAACCCGGCGGAATCGTCTGACCGAAACAAATGGCCATACTGGCGAAATCGTTGAGGTCGATGACGCCACTGCCGTCGAGGTCTCCGCAGCAATCGGCCGCAGCGCAGTCCGAATCCGCCTCATCGATCAGCCCGTCGCAGTCGTTGTCGATGCCGTCACCGCACGAGGTTTCGCCGGCCGGCTCGCTCGGCGCAATCAGCGCCGGCTCATTCGGACAGGCGTCGATGCAGTCCGGCGTTTCGTCGCCGTCGGTATCGGTCTCGGCGACACCGCAGCCGCAATCACCCGGCTCCGTCTTGCCCGGATCGTTCGGACAGCCGTCGCAGGCGTCCCCCACACCGTCGGCGTCGCTGTCTTCCTGACCGGCGTTGGCGTCGTTCGGACAGTTGTCGCAGACATCGCCCAGTCCGTCGGAGTCTGCATCCTCCTGTCCAGGGTTCGCATCGATCGGGCAGTTGTCACACCCTGTGCCGTGCCCGTCGAGGTCCGGGTCGCCCTGCTCGGGGTTGAACACGAACGGACAGTTGTCGATATCGTCCGGTACCTCGTCGCCGTCGCTGTCCACGTCACACGTCGCCGCGATCACCTCAAAGGCATCGACCCCGGCTTCAACGACCGCACCGGGGTCGGGGTCGGAGGCGATGAATCGCACGCGTACGTTCGACGTCAGGGGCACGAACTGCCCGACGCGGAAGCTCTGTTCGACCCAGGCGTAGGTGCTCTGCATCGTGCTCTCAAGGTTGACCCAGTTCACGCCGTCGCTCGAAATCTGCACCAGCCACGTATCCGTGCCGGGGTTGGCGCCGAAGTCGTTCGTGTACCAGCGGGCGTACGTCACCCGTGCATCATCGAATGCGCTCAGGTCGATCGCCGGCGACGTCAGGGTTGTCGAGCCGCCATCGACGTCGGAATTGCCCGCCGCATTGTCGGTGACGTAACAGAAGCCCGAGCCGTCGGCGTCGGTCGGCGGATCACCGCGGGTGCCGCCGCCCGCCGGGATCGCCCGCTCCCACGGGCCGTCGGTCAGCCCGCTGTTCGTCACCGTCCAGTGTCGGTTCACGCTCCTGGAAGCGCTGACGGTTGCACTGCCGATGTTGGGATGATCGCCGGTGGTCGTCCTCATCGTGAGGTCACCGGCCACGCTCACACTGGCATAGGCCACGTCGACCGGCGTGTAATTGGAGGCATCGCCGATGATGAACGTCGAC
>CAZNDQ010000422.1:0-4139 GCA_964571825.1 uncultured Planctomycetales bacterium
CTGACGGGGCGCTGGGGCTCACGCCCGCGGAGGAGGGCGACGGCGCGGCGGCGCGACTCGGCCACCTCGAGGACCATCGCAGGCACGCGATTGAGGTCGCTGGGCCCGCAGAGGATATCGACGTCGGGCCAGTCGCGGAGGAGTCCGTCGCGGTCGCGCTCGGCCATGCAGCCGATGACGCCGACGATCTGGTCACCGCGCCCGTTTCGCGCAGAGCGGCGGGCGGCTTTGATCTCGCCGAGCCGCGCGTAGACCTTGTCCTCGGCGTGCTGGCGGACGGAGCAGGTGTTGAGGATGACGAGGTCGGCGGCGGCAGGCCGATCGGTCGGCGCATAGCCCATGCGGCGGAGCTGGCCCATGACCAGCTCGGAGTCGAGGACGTTCATCTGGCAGCCCATCGTCTCGAGGTAGACGGTTTTGGGGGCGTCGGCCATGGGACGGACTCCGTGCGCGAACAGATATCGTAGAGCGCAGGCGTGGCGGGGGAAAGCGCGGACCTGAAGCGGCTCAGAAGAGGTGATCTTCGCGGAGGCTGACGGGCTTGCCGAAGAGTTCGGCGGCGACGATGGCGCGGCGGAGTGCGGACGACTCGTGAAGATAGGCGAGGGGCGAGGTGGCCTCGTGCCCGCGCGGAGCGATCGTAGAGCGCTGCATGTCGTGCGCGGCGGCGGCGTCCTCCGGCAACGCTGCGGCAGGTTCGGCGGCGGCCGGGCGGGCCGACGCCTCCTGGCGCGGGCGGCCGGCGCCGGGGATGGGGATGACGACCTGGCGGGCGGTGGGCCGGCGCTGTGACGTCGGTGTTGCGGGCTTTTCCGGCCGCTGGCGCACGACGGGTTTGGGGCGGCGCTGTGGAGCGGGCTGAGCCTTGGCAGGCGGGGCGGGGCGCGGGCGCTGCTGTTCGCGCGGGAGGGGCGGAGGTCGGTCAGCCTGCTCCTGTTCCTGCTTCTTGCGCATCATGGCTTCGCGGATGGGGCCGAGCACGTCTTCGAGGGTCACCTCTTCGGACGACTTGGCCTGGCCGCCTTCGGCTTTTTTCTTGAACTTGCCGGCGATGGCGCTGACGAGGCCGAAGATGATGATGGCGATGGCGTAGGCGAGATCGCCCCAGTCGGCTTCCATGAGGATATGCAGGTCGCTCATCGGTTCGGTCCCGTAACAGCGCGGCGCGAGCAGCGCCCAAGGCATCATAGGCGGCGGCGCCTTGGTTCGACCCGGCGCTCATCGCCGTACAGTCGTCTACTTGCGCGGCTCTTCGCCGCCCTTTTGCTGCTCGGGCGACTTGGCCAGCGAGGATCTCATCTCCGTGTCGGACTGGATGTTGCGCAGGCGATAGTAGTCCATGATGCCGAGGTTGCCGGAGCGGAAGGCTTCGGCGATGGCGCGGGGCACTTCGGCTTCGGCGAGGACGACCTTGGCGCGGTTCTCTTCGACGTTGGCGCGCATCTCGGCTTCCTGGGCGACGGCCATGGCGCGGCGCTTTTCCGCCTCGGCGCGGAAGCGGCGGAGGTCAGCCTCAGCCTGGTCAGCCTGGAGCTTGGCGCCGACGTTCGCCTCTTTGTCGACGCCGGCGACGGAGACGTCGGCGATGTCGACGGAAAGAATCTCGAAGGCCGTGCCAGCGTCGAGGCCGGACATCAGGGCGCGCTTGGCGATGGCGTCGGGGTTTTCGAGCACGTCCTTGTACGAGGGGCTGGAGCCGATGGCACTGACGATGGCCTGGCCGACGCGGGCGATGACGGTCTCCTCGGTGGCGCCGCCGATGAGGCGGGGGAGATTGGTGCGGACGGTGACGCGGGCCTTGACGAGGAGGCGGATGCCGTCCTTGGCCACGGCGTCGAGCTTGTCGATGCCGCGGCTGGCAGAATCGACACCGGGGCAGTCGATGACCTTGGGATTCACGGAGGTATTGACGGCATCGACGATGTCGCGCCCCGCGAGGTCGATGGCACAGGCTTTCTTCCAGTTAAGGTCGAGGTTGGCGCGGTTGGCGGCGACCATGGCCTCGGTGACGTTGCGGACGCGGCCGCGAGCGAGGTAGTGGCTCTCCAAGTCGTTGACGGTGATGTCCTCGATGCCGGCTTTGACGAGCTGGATCTTGCTGAGGACGATAAGTCGCGAATCCACCTTGCGCAGCTTCATGCCGATGAGGTCGGCGAAACCGACACCGGCCTTGCTCATGTACGCCTGGAGCCAGAGGCCGAAAAAGTGAGCGACGACGGCGACGATGAGCAATGCGACGACAATAAGGACGACCGTACCGATGATCATGGGGGTGCTGAACCCACCCGCGGCGAGATAGGCGATGCTTGCATCCATGGCGCGTGCACTCCGTATGAGAGAATTGCGTCGAACGGCTTGCGGGCCGCGCGGCGCGATTACGTCTGAGTCGTCTGATCGCCGTCGCACAAGCGGACGGTGAGATTCCTGCCGCGCAAGGCGACGGCCCGCACGGTGGAACCGGCGTCAATCATGCCCGATTCGGCGATACATTCCAACCTCCGGCCGTCGAACTCGCAGGTGCCGACGGGGCGAAGGGGGGAGATTGCGCGTCCGGTGGTGCCAACGAGGGGCCCGAGGACAGCGTCGAGCCGGCCGCGGTCTTCATCGGTGAGCACGGGGTTGGCCGGGGCGATCTTGCGGCCGATACGGGTCCGCGGCCAGTAGCGGATGGCGACGACAAAGAATACGGGCAGGGCGATGATGACGGCGATCGTGGCGACGAAGCCGGCGCCGGTGCTGATACGGAAGGTCATGACGATGCCGGCAATGAGGAAGCCGACGCCGGCGACGGTGAGGAGTCCGTGGGAGGGGAGAAAGACCTCGGCGACGAGAATGAGCATGCCGACGATGTAGAAGATGCTGATTGTGAGGATTTCGGACATGGTTTCATTCTACAGCGGACCGCGGCGACATGCTGCGGTATGTCTGGACCATCGGGGTCAGGCCTCCGCCCGCTGGACGACGATGTGGTTCCCGCGGCGCTCGATGACGCGGACGGTCATGCCGGCGTCGATGAACTCTCCTTCGCTGACGATATCGACGAGTTCATCGCCGAAGCGGCCCTTGCCCGCGGGGCGGAGGGCGGCCTCGACGCGTCCGAGATCGCCGACGCGGGCGACGAAGGGATGGGCGATCTCGGGCGCGATGTCGGCCGGGCGGGGATTCGGCGCGATCACCCGCCCCAGCACCGGCAGCCGGGGCAGGTAGCGGCTGAGGGTGACCATCCCGACGAGCGACAGCACGAGGCTGCCGGCGATCACCTGAAGCCCGGTCTGCAACGCCGAGACGGTGTACTGGAAGTTGAAGCTGGGCAGCGCGGGGAGCCGGCCGGGGAGTTCGGAGGGGACGAAGCTCATCAGAACGCCGACCACGATGAAGAGCAGGCCGGCGATGCCGGCGAGCCCGAAACCGGGGATGACAAAAATCTCGACGAGCAGCAGGCCGATGCCCACCACGATGAGCAGAATGTCGGTGATGTCGGCCAGGCCGGTCATGTAGGGCGCGGCGAGGAAAAGGATCAGGGCGACGATGGCCACGAGGCCGGGGAGGCCGAGACCGGGCGATTTGAACTCGGTGTAGGCGCCCATCATGATGAGGACCATCAGCACGCCGCGGACGAGCGGCTTGCTGAGGAACGTGACGAGGTGCTCGCTCCAACTGTAGCCGAGGCGTTCGAGCGGCGCGGGCAAGGCGTAGCGCTGCTGGAGTTCCTCCAGTGAATTGATTTCAACAGTGGCAAAACCGAAGGCGATCGCCTCATGCTGCGACATGGTAAGCAGTTCGCGGTCGGAGACGATGGGCTGGTCCACGTTGGTGAGGGGTTCGGCGGCGCGTACGTAACGCCAGTCGGTGCGGCTCTGCGCGTCGCTGACCCGTGTGCCGGCGCGGTACGTAGCGGCGGCGGGCGTCGCGGCGCCGTCGCTCTCGGCGTCCGCCGACCTGGACGCAGGCGCGTCTTCGGCCGGTTGAATGCCGAAGTACTCGTCGCGGCCGTCGCGGTCCACGAATCGTCGCTCGCCAGTGGCGGTGTTCTCCAGCCAGTAGACCTCCATCTCCGGGCGAATGAGCGCCATGCAGAGCGTGGGGTCGTACCCGTTTTCCTTGGCCGAGTCGCGCAGCTCCTCGATGAGCGGCGAAGT
>CAZNDQ010000423.1:0-4119 GCA_964571825.1 uncultured Planctomycetales bacterium
GGGTTGCGCGGCATCGACGCGCGGCGTGCCCGACGGCGCCGCGGGCGCAGCGGCGGCGCGCGGGGCGAACCCGGCGAGGGGCATCGAGCGCGGTGCGGGCTCGCCGAAGTCGATTCGCTTCTGCGGCGATTCCTGTCGGAAGAAATCGGCGATGGCGCGGCGCACCTGGAACTGCCGCTCATCCTGGAGCGCTTCGGCCGGGCCGCTGGCCAGTTGCGGCGTCAGGTCGTGGCGCAGGAGGGTATCGCGCAGCGCCGCGAGCACGATCGAGTGGATGATGTTGGAGTCGCGCCAGCGCACCTCGATCTTGGTCGGATGCACGTTGACGTCGACGTCGCCGGGCTCGACGCGGAGGAAGAGGAAGACGACGGGGTAGCGCGTGTGTTCGACGAGGCTGCGATAGGCTTCCTTGATGGCGTGCTGGATGAAGCGGTCGCGGACGAAGCGCCCGTTGACGAAGGCGAACTGCCACTTGGCGGAGCCTCGGGCGGCGGCGGGCGGGGCGAGGTAGCCGCGCAGCTCCAGCGCGCTTTGTTCGCGGTGGCAGGCCAGCAGCCCGTCGGCCAGATCGCGGCCGTAGAGCGCGGCGATGCGCGGGACGATGCTCTCGCCGGCGGGGAGGGTGTGAGTGGCCCGGCCGTTGTGCCACAGTTCGAAGCCGATTTCGGGCGCGGCGAGCGCCAGGCGGGCGAGCTGCTCGACGACGTGGCCGAACTCGGTCGCGGCGCCGCGGAGGAACTTCCGCCGCGCGGGGACATTGAAGAAGAGGTTGCGCAGTTCGACGAGCGTGCCGGGCGGGGCGGCGATGGCGCGCAGCGGGCCGATCTCGGCGCCGGAGGCGGAGATCTCATGCCCGCCGTCGTCGTCGGCGCGGCGCGAGACGATGCGCAGTTGCGAGACTGCGGCCATGCTGGGCAGCGCTTCGCCGCGGAAGCCCATCGTGCCGATGGCGAAGAGGTCGTCCTCCGCGGCGATCTTGCTCGTGGCGTGCGGGTGGATGCTGAGGCGCAGGTCATCGGCGTCCATGCCGCGCCCATCGTCGGTGACGCGGATCAGCGCTCGCCCGCCGTCCTCGAGTTCGATGCGGATGCGGCGCGCGCCGGCGTCGATGGCATTTTCGACCAGTTCCTTGACGGCGCTGGCCGGGCGCTCGATCACTTCACCCGCGGCGATCTTGTTGGCGAGCACGTCGGGGAGGATGCGGATCTGACCCATGAAGCGTACCCATCGTGGCGGTGGAGGCCGGCGCGATTATAATTGGCTTCGATTGCACGGGCAAAACACGCGGACCGCCGCACCAGGCGGTACGGATCACGCCATGCACATTGGAATCGCCTGTCCCGAGTCGGCGTGCGCGTCAGCGGAGTCGGTCGCCGCCGCGGCGCGTACGTTCGGCGCGTCGCACGTCGAGTTGGCGGCAGGCGTCGATGGCGCGCCGGCGATCGAGGGCGCAGCGCGGTGGGATGCGCTGGGCGCGACACTGCGCGAGAGCGCGATCGGGGTGCACGTGCTGCGCGGCGCGTTGCCGGCGATATTCGACGAGGACGTGCTGCGCGGCGGCCGGAGCGAAGCGATTGCGGTGGGGTGCGATCTGCTGCGGCTGGCGGAGCGGCTCGGCGCCCGCGTGCTGGTTCTGTCGGCGATGCCGGGCGGTGCGCCGCGGGAGTACTCGGAGTCGCTGCACCGGCTGTACCGGCGGCTGCGCGAACTCGTTCCCGCGGCGGAAGAGACGGGCGTGCGCATCGCCTGGTCGCCGCCGCCGGGCGGCCCGCCGGGCGCGCCGGTCGAGGCGGCCGAGCTGATCGACCGCGTAAACTCGTCGTGGGTCGGCGTGCACGTCGACGCGGATCGGCAGCAGGCAGCGCCGGCAGCGACGGATTGGATCGACGTGCTCGGCTGGCGTCTGGCGGCCGTCAGCGGCTCACCGGCGGCGCTGGGCGGCGATTCAGCGATCGCGGGCAGGTTGCGGCAGGCGCGGTTCAGCGGAACGATCAGCGTGCGGGCGGAGCCGGCGGACGCGCAGAAGGTGCGCGAAACTCTTGCGTTTCTGGGGCGGCGGGCGGGGTCGAATCAGCCGCCCCCGGCTTGACCATCGGACGGCAACTCATAGACTTTCGGCCCGGCGGCGTTCGGATGCGGGCTCGGAAGAGGTCAACGCATGTCGTATCAGCGAACCCGGGGATACGGGCGAATCGGGCGAAGCAGGAGCGCACTGTTTTTGCTGGTGCTGTGCTGCGCGGGGTGCGAGATGGGCAACCCGCGCGAGGAGTTCGGCAAGACGTACTATCTCGACGGGGCGGGGAACTGGGGCTACGGGGTGGCGGACGTGCCGGCGGGTCTGCGCTCGGCCGGGTACAAGGGGGACGTCGAGGTCTATATCTGGACGACCTCGTTCAATCCGGCGATCGACCAGGTCAACATTGGCGCCAACAAGCTGCGGGCGGCGATGCTCACCGGCAAGATCCAGTCCTATATGCGGCGGCAACCCGGCAAGGACGTCAACGTCATCGCGCTGTCGGCGGGGACAGGGATCGCGACCTGGGCGGTTGAGGGGCTGAAGGAAAACGAGCAGATCGCCAATCTGGTGCTGCTGGGCTCGAGCCTCTCGTACAACTACGACATGGACAAGGCGCTGCGGCGGATCAAGGGCAAGGTGTACGTCTATTTTTCCAACCACGACGAGGTGCTGTTGACCGGCGCCCGCGCGCTGGGGACGGTGGACCGCAAGTTTGTTGACGGCGCGGGGCTGCGCGGCCTGTCGCCGAACAACAAGACCTCGCCCAAGGTCGTCAACATCGGCTGGAACTCGCGATACCTCTCGCTGGGCTGGACGGGCGCGCACACGGACGCGACCAGTTCAGGCTTCGTTGCCCGGGAGATCGCGCCGCGGATTCTGCGTGCCGAGGCGACGGCCGACGAGAAGGGCGAACGATCGGCCGCGCTCGTCCTCGCGGGCGAGCGATATTCGCTGCTGGACGTGTTGAACGACTGAGGCCCAAACAGGCCCGGCGCACAGGGGTCCGGCTCGTCGCTACAGCCCGTATTCAGTCCAGCGGCGCTCGACGAGTTGCATCATCTCTTTGCTCATCCGCGCTTCTTTCGCCCACTGGCGCACCTGGCCCTCGCCGGGGATTTTCTCGGTGGCGTCAATGCCCATTTTTGAGCCGGCGCCCTCGAACGGCGCCGCGTGGTCGAGGATGTCGATCGGGCCGTCGACGAAGCAGACGTCACGGCGCGGATCGACGTTGTTGCCGACGTGAAAGAGCACATCCTGCTCATCGTGCACGTTCACATGCTCATCGACGACGATGATGATCTTGGTGAAGGCCATCTGCCCCGCACCCCAGATGGCGTGCATGACGCGGCGGGCGTGGTAGGGGTATTCCTTGCGGATCTTGACGAAGGCGAAGTTGTGGAACGCGCCGAACATCGGCAGGTGATAGTCGATGATGTCGGGGACGATGATGCGCAGCAGCGGGAGGAAGATGCGCTCGGTGGCCTTGCCGAGGTAATAGTCCTCCTGGGGCGGGTAGCCGACGATGGTCGTCGGGTAGACGGGGTCGCGGCGGTGGGTGATGGCCGTGACGTGGAAGCGCGGATAGTAGCCGGCGAGGGAGTAGACGGCCGTGTGGTCGCCGAAGGGGCCTTCGAGGATCGGCTCCTCGGCCGGGTCGATGTAGCCCTCGATGACGATCTCGCAGTTGGCGGGGACGAGGAGGTCGTTGGTCTGGCATGGGACGACCTCGATGCCGCGGCCGTTGAGGAAGCCGGCGAAGAGCAGCTCGCTGACGTTGGGCGGGAGCGGGCAGGTGGCGGCGTAGGGGATGACGGAGTCGCCGCCGAGGGCGACGGCGATGGGCATGCGCTCGCCGCGCCGCTTCCACATGCGGAAGTGGCGGGCGCCATCGTGGTGCATATGCCAGTGCATGGCGCAGAGTTTGGGTCCGAAGAGCTGCACGCGGTACATGCCGACGTTGAGGTCGCCGTTCTCCGGGTTGCGCGTGATGACGCCGCCGAAGGTGATGTACCGGCCGGCGTCGTCGGGCCAGCACTGGATGAGCGGCAGGCGGGTGAGGTCGGCGTCGTCGGTGTGGACAACCTGCTGGCAGAGGCCGGTGC
>CAZNDQ010000424.1:0-4115 GCA_964571825.1 uncultured Planctomycetales bacterium
ATCTCCCGCAGCTTTTCCTTGAACGTCGTCGCCACCGAGACGCTGTCGAACACCGCGTCCACCGCCACGCCCGCCAGCGCCGCCCGCTCCGACAGCGGAATCCCCAGCTTCTCGTACGTCTCCAGCAGCTTCGGATCGACCTCATCCAGGCTCTTCGGTCCGTCCTTTTGCTTCGGCGCCGAGTAGTACACGATCGCCTGATAGTCGATCGCCGGATAGTGGATGTTCGCCCAAGTCGGCTCCGTCATCGTCTGCCAGTGCCGATACGCCTTTAGCCGCCATTCCAGCAGCCACTCCGGCTCCTGCTTCTTCGCCGAAATGAAGCGCACGATCTCCTCGCTCAGACCCGGCGGCGCGCTGTCCGCCTCGATGTCCGTGACGAAGCCGTACTTGTATTCCTGTGCGGCCCACTGGTCGATGGCCGTCGTTGTCGCCGATGACATTGTCCGTGGTTCCTCCATGGTGACGTCCCCTGGCGCGGCCGGGCGCCCCGGCGCCGCCTACGCCTGGAAGCTGCTCCCGCAGCCGCACGTGTGCGTCGCGTTCGGATTGTTGAACACGAACCCGCGACCCATGATGTCGTCCTTGAAATCAAGCGTCACGCCGTTCAGATAGAGGAAGCTCTTCGGGTCGCACACCACCTTGATCCCGTGCACGTCCCAAAGCTCGTCCTGCTCTTCCTTGTTCTCCGTCAGATCGAGCGAGTACGAAAAGCCGCTGCACCCGCCACCCTTCACACCCACGCGCAGATAGACGTTCTCCGGCAGTTCCTGCTGCTGGATGATTGTCTTCACCTCCTGCGCCGCCCGTTCGGTCAGCGTAATCGACATCGTTTTCGTCTCCTCATCGTGGGGACACCGCCCCGCATCCAAACCCAATTACCCGACGGCCCCGGCCGGCTGCCGACTCGTCCGCTGCGCCAGACTCACGTCCAGCCCCACGCCGATCGGTAACTCGTCCGCGATCAGATGGGCCAGCGTCACCTGACCCAGAAACCGCCGAAACATCCCGTGTACTTTGCGCACCGGCTCCTTCACCGGGCACCAATGCTCCAGATCGCAGTCCAACTCCCTCGGCGCCGCGTGCGAATCCGGCCCACAGCACAGCGCCAGCCGCACCGGTCCCTCCGTCGCATCCAGCAGGTCGGCGAGCGTGATGGTCTCCGCCGCTCGTGCCAGTTGGTATCCGCCCTTCACCCCGCGCGTTGAAACGACCAGCCCGCGCTGCCGCAGCTCGGTCAGGATGTTCATCAGCAGAGGCAACGGCATGTGAAACTGCATCGCGATCTCTCGCGCGCTGAGCCGATTCGGCATCGCCCGCGCCAGCGTCGCCAGCGCGATCAGCGCATAGTCCGTCTTTCGCGTCACCGTCAACATGGCATTCGCTCCCGGCCGGCCCTCGTCCATCACGCCGGCCGATACCCCACCGCTTTGGTGAAGTATCGGGGGAATATAGCAGCGTTTTGGTCTGGTTTCACCCCCTTCGGACCGCCTTTTTTCAATTCCTTCAACTCATTATCGGGACGTAAGTTACGACGTTCGGCGGCAACGGTGTGCCCCGGAAGTGGGTGGCAGGACGCCCGTGAATCTACAGCGCCCGCGCCCGTAACCACAACCATCCGGCCGCAACCGCCAACGTCAAGACCGTCACCGGAATCCCGACGCGGGCGTGCGTTCGCCAAGATATGTTCACGCCCAGCCGCTGCGCCTGATCCACGACGATGATGTTCGCAATGCTCCCCACGATGAACAGGTTTCCCGCCAGCGTCGACGCCAGCGCGAGAATCGCTCCGGCCGACTCGTGCGTCGCGCTCGGCAGCAGCAGCATCACCGCCGGCACGTTTGACACCAGGTTCGACAGCACCACTGTCACACCGAACAGCACGGCCGGCTGATGCGGATCGACGCCCGCGCCCTGCATCGCGCTCAACATCTGCCCCAGCACACCCGAACTCGCCAGCGCCGCATTCACCACAAACAGCCCGATGAACAACACCAGCAACTGCCAGTCCACCAGCCCCAGCATCTCGCGCGAGTGCATCCGCCGACTCAGCAGCAGCACTCCGCCCACGCCCAGCGCCACCACCTCGCGCGGCCAGTCGGTCAGCAGAAACGCCGCGACGAGCAGCGCCAGCAGCACGAGCCCCTTGCTCGTCTGCCACGCGTTGAACGCCGGGGCCTGCACCGCGCGTAAGTCCGTCTGCCCATACCACTGTCCGCCCACTTTCATCCGCACCACCCACCACACGACGCCCAGCCCCAACAGGCTTGGCGCGCCAGCGTCCACCAGATAGCGCGCGAACGACATCCCCAGCGTCTGCCCGATCAGCATGTTCTGCGGGTTGCCGATCAGCGTCGCTGCCGATCCGACGTTCGACGCGCATGCCAGCGCCAGCAGGAACGGCACCGGCCGCAGCCCCCGCGCCGCGCAACCCTCCACCAGCAGCGGCGCCATCGCCAGGCACACCACGTCATTCGCCAGCAGCGACGAGAGCACTCCCGCAACCACGATCACCGCCGCCAGCAACGCCGACGGCGACAGCGCCGCCGCCGATAACCGCCGTGTCACCGCCGAGTAAAAACCCCCCAGCCGAAACTGCGCCGAGACCACCATCAGCCCGAAGAGCAGCCCGATCGTCGTCACATCCACCGACTGCCACGCCGCCATCGGCGAAATGCGCTCCGCCGCCAGCAGCGCGATCGCCCCCAGCAGCGCCACCCCCGTCCGGTCCAGCGCGAGCCCCGGGATTCGCCCCAGCACCATCCCCCCGTACACGACGAAAAACACCCCGAGCACCACCGTGTCCACGATGCTTCCCTCATCACGGCAGACGTTCGGCTGGGTAGCCGGCGGCGCACCGCCGCTGGCTCCGCCCGGACGCCGCGCGCGGACGATAGCCGCACCGCTGGCACCCGTCGAGATCGCGCCCCACGACCAGCGGAGCCCCCGGGCGCGCTCATGAACAATCTCCGCTACGTCCGATACGAAAGGAAGAGCATTGAACCGACATTTTGCGGGGGCTATTATCGAGCGGAACGGATACGACGCTTTCAACGACGGAATGGATTCTCCGGGCGCACGGCGCAGGGGGGTCAGGACAATCGTAGAATGGAGTTGAGAGCCACGGGGGACGTCCAATGACGCCGTCGATTCCACCGGAACATCCGATCCGACGCTGGTTCCAGGGCCTCGTCGAGCACGCGCTCTATACCGATGTCGGCATGTGCGAGCCGGCCATCGCCGACTACATGTCCGACCTGCTCACCAACTTCCTCCACGTCGACCAGATCTACCTCTTCCGCGACGCCAAAGGCCGCAGCATTCAGGAGATCGGCCAGCTCATGGAGAACGTCGCCAAACTCCAGGCCGCAACGCACGACGAGCAGCGCCGCCTCGCCTACCGCCACGTCGGCGACTTCACCCTCTTCTGGAGCGGCATCTACCCCGAGTGCCTGCGCAAGATCCGCTCCGCCCGCTACGGCGACCCGCTCAAGGAGTACCTCGACCAGGGCAAACGTTCCTACCGCGTCGCGGCCGAACTCTCCGACGACGATGCCCAGCCGCCTGCACGCCTGCTCCTGCGCATCAGCGACAACTTCGAGTACTGCGTCTACGGCCTCTCCGTCGTCCGCAAAGGCTGGGAGGATGAGGATCCCGGCGGCTTCGCCTCCATCCGCAACGCCCTCGGCCTGTAGCCCCGCATCACCTGCTCCACCCGCCGAACGGGTAACACGCCTATCGACTGTCGCGCCACTGCATACTGAGCAGTGCGCTGGGTGGCACGCATCTAAGAGTGTGTGTTACCGAAAGGTTAAGCGGGTGAAGGTATTTGGCGCGCGCGCGTTTTTTCTTGCGCCGTGGCGCTCGCCTGCGATGCGCGCAGCGTCTGGGCGCCCGGTCGAGGACGGTATGGGAATGACAAAGAGCGGCGGGGGACAGACCGGCCGGGTGGTCGCGGCAAGCCGGACCCCTTGCGGCGCGGAAGTACCTCCCGCGTAAGGAGAATGGGCGCGCGCTCAGCCTTCGCCGCCAAACCCTGAGCGCGCGATTTCCCCCCCCTCGGCGTGCCGGCGGGTCCGCGGTTTTTCGACGCGTCCGCCCCGTTTTTTCGCCCA
>CAZNDQ010000425.1:0-4099 GCA_964571825.1 uncultured Planctomycetales bacterium
CGGCTGGAGCAGATCGTGCTGCTGGCGGTTCGATGTCTGCTGGTGGCGCTGATCGGGATGGGGTTGGCGCGGCCGTTCCTGTCGGCATCGGCGCTGGCGGGGCTGGGGGAATCGCGTCGGCACCACGTGATACTCATTGACGACTCGCTCTCGACGCGTGCGCCGGCCGCTGACGGGCGGGCGGTGTTCGATCATCTGCGGCAGGTGGCTGAGGCGCTGATCGAGAACTACCCGGTGGAAGATACGGTGAGCCTGATCACGCTGGCGTCGCCGGCGACGGCGGTCCTGCGGCATGGTGCGTATGACCGGCAACTGGCGCTGGACCGGCTGGCGGAGGTGACGGTGACGCAGCGCGGGACCGACCTGGCCGGCGGGCTGCGGCTGGCGGAGGAGGTGTTGGGCGCGTCGGAACTGCCGGCACCCAACCGGGAACTGGTGTTGCTGACGGACGGTGCGCGGTCGGCGTGGAGGCTGGAGGAACAGGCGGGGGAACAGGGTCCGACGGGGATCGCGGCCAAGGTGGCGCGGGAGTCGGCGTTGACCGTCATTCAGGCGACGGCGGCGGTGCCGGAGAATCTGGCGATCACGCGCCTGGGCACGGATGCGCGTCTGGTGGGCACGCTGCTGCCGGTGCCGATGCAGGTGGAGGTGGGGAACTTCGGCGGGCAACGCGCGAGCGACGTGCAGGTGCAGGTGCTGCTGGACGGGCTGATTGCGCGGACGCTGGAGCTTCCGGCGGTGGAGGCGGGCGAGCGGAGCACGCTGTACTTCCGGGTGCAGTTCGGCGAGCCGGGCGAACATCTGGTGGAAGCGGTGATCGTCTCGCGGGCGAATGATGCGCTGACAGAGGACAACCGCCGGGCGCTGGTCCTGAATGTGACGGACCGCGCGAGGATTCTGCTGGTGGACGGCGAGCCATCGGGGACGCGGTTTGAGTCGCAGACGGGGTATCTGTCGACCGCGCTGGCGCCCAGGACGGCGGAGCAGCGTGCGGCGCTGCTGGAGCCGCGCGTGATCACGGAGGCGGAGCTGGCGGGGGAGCCGCTTGGGGATTACGGGATGGTGGTGTTGTGCAACGTGCGGCGGTTGTCGGGGGAGCAGTGGAGCCGGCTGCGCGAGTGGGTGGCCGAGGGGCGGACAGTGGCGGTGTTCCTGGGCGACAATGTGCTGCTGGAGAACTATCGCGACGAGGGGTTTGTGGGCGGGGAGGGCGTCCTGGCGGCAGCGCCGGAGGGGGCAGCGTTTCCGCAGGCGGTGGTCGAGGCGGGAACGAACGAGGTCACTTTTCGGCACGAGGAGCTGGCGCATCCGATGGTGCGTGAGTTTGCCGCGCACGCGGAAAGCGGGCTTTTTTTGGCGCGGACGCGGCAGTATATGAAGCTCGGCGAGACGCGGGGCGAGGCGGGTCGGACGTATCAGACGATTCTCTCCTTCAGCGACGGCGCGCCGGCGCTGGTGGAGCGCTCAGTGGGCCGCGGCACGTCGCTGTTGTGCACGACGACGGCGAACATGGAGTGGACGAACCTGCCGGCGAAGGGCGACTACGTGTCGCTGATGTGGAACCTGGTGACGTATGCGTGGCCGGCCGCGGCGGAGGAGCGGCAATTGACGGTGGGGGCGTCGCTGCGACACCCGTTGACGGCGCGGGAATACGCGCGGCCATGCACGTTCAGCGTCCCGGGCGGAGAGGTCGTTGCGGCGGCCATCCTGCCGGACGGAGATTCGTACGTGGCGGAGATGCCGATGACGGACTCGCCGGGGGTATATCAACTCGAGACGGCGGCGGGTACCCGGAGGTTCGCGGTGAACTCCGATGCGGCGGAGGCCGATCTGCGGACAATCGGCGGGGCGGAGCTGCAGGGGAGTATCGGCGAGGAGTTCGACCTCTTTGTCGACGAGATGCCGATCCGGCGTCCCCGATCGGCGATGCTGCAGCGGGAGCTGGGCTGGCACTTTCTCTATCTGGCGGGGGTGCTGGCGGTGCTGGAGCCGCTGCTGGCGATGTGGTTCGGTCACCACCGGTGACGCGGCGCCTGTGAGCAGTTCGACGGGCCGGCGCGGGGGAGTCGGGGCGGTGCCGTCGGCCGGCGTTTCTCCCAGGTTCGGCGCGCGAAAACCCGCATCATTTCATTGACAGGGGCCGCGCCGCGAAATACCCTAAATTCTCATTGGTGCGGTCCTCAAGCGATCAGAAAGGCAGGGTCAGTCAGATGAGAGCGCAAGTTCTGCTTTGCCTCGTCGCGCTGTGCTGCGCGGTGGAAGCGGTGGCGCAGCCGGCGGAGCCGGAAGCGCTGCTGTGGGTGGGCGTGGTCACGGGGAACGACGTGAACATTCGCTCGGGACCGGACAGCAACTACTACGCGGTCGGGCGCGCGCAGGTCGGGCAGCAGGTGCGCGTGTTCGGCGAGATGTACGGGTGGTTGAAGATCGAACCGCTGCCGGGGATGTACAGCCTCGTCGACGAGTCGTACGTCGACGTGACGGCGGAAGGCCGGGGGATTATCAACGGGGACAAGGTGCGGATCCGCGCGGGGGGGGAGCTGTCGCCGCAGGCGTACGCGGTGCAGGTCAAGCTGGATCGTGGCGCGGAGGTGACGATCCTCGGGCAGCGCGAGGCGCGGCTGGACAACAAGACGCAGCGGTTTTACCAGATCGCGCCGCCCAGGGGAGCGTACCTGTGGATCAGCGCCGACTTCGTGCAGCGTGCGGATGCGCCGGGTGCACCGCCGATTGTGGAGCATTCGCCGGTGGCGCGAGGCGCGTCTGGTACGGTGGAAGCCGCGGGGGCGACACCGGCCGCGTCGGCGCCATCGACATCGTCATCTTCTTCCGGCTCGGTGCCGACGGGAGGGGGGATCGTTTCGTCCTTCTCGACGTCGCCCGCACCGGCAGTCGAGGCGCCGGCGGTGCGGTCGGCGACGACGGAAGAGCTGCCGTCGGTGATCGCGACGGACAGCGGGGCCGTCTTTGCGACATCGACTCCGGCGCCGGCGGAAGCGGCCCGGGCGCCAGTGCGTGCGACGGAGGTGACGACGGGCCAGCCGATGATGCCGGGCGGGCCGTTCCAGGCGGACCCGCGGGGCGAGACGGAAGAACAGAAGCGGATCCGCGCACAGCTCGAGGAGGCGGAGGATGCGCTGGCGGTCGAGTATCAGAAGCCGTACGAGCAGCGCGACTTGCAGTCGTTGATCGCGCGGTACCGGCCGATCGCCGAGCAGGACGCCTATCCGCTCGCTCATCACTATGCGTCGGCGCGGGTGAAGCAGCTCCAGGACCAGTACGACACGATGGCGATGTTGAAATCGCTGCGCGTGGACGATCAGAATCTGACGCGGGTGCGGGAAGAGGCGATGCAGGTGCGGGCGTCGATTCCGCTGCGTTCGGCGCCGGTGAACAGTGCGTTTGACGTGATGGGCGAGTTGCGGCCCAGCCACGTCTATAATTCGCCGGTGCTGCCGAAGCGGTATCGGCTGGTGGACCCGACGGTGTTGCCGGCGAAGACGCTGGCGTACGTCGAGATTCCGCCGGATTCGACGATCAACGCCGATCCGTACGTCGGGCGGTACGTGGGGATTTACGCGGCGCGCAAGACGCTGCACGGCGGAACGGTGCAGGCGATTCCGCTGATTATTCCGCGGGAGATCGTGCTGGTGGAGGGCGGTCCCAGCCCGTTCCAGCGGCCGGTGGATGAGCATAAGGTGAACCAGCCGATCCCGAGCGACGAGCCGCGCGTCGATCCTCCGCCGCTGGATGCGAGTTCCGATTTTCAGGTGATCACGCTACCGTCCACATCCGGGAGTTCGACATGAGCAGGCGATGGGTGAATCGTTGGTTGCGCGGCGCGGCGCTGGTTTTGTCCGGCGGGGCGCTGTTCCAGACGAACGGCTGTTCGCAGGAATTGCAGACGCTGGTTGCGCAGGGCGCAGCCGGTCTGATTACCTCGATCGTCAACACGTTTCTGGTGAGCTACGTCAACCAGCTCTTCGGCGTCGGGACGGGTTTCTGATCCGCGGGTCTAAAACCGGCCGAATCGGCAGATCGGCGGCCGCGGCGCGGGGCAGCGCCGCCGGCATCAGGCATTGACACTCAGCGCCGAGTA
>CAZNDQ010000426.1:0-4097 GCA_964571825.1 uncultured Planctomycetales bacterium
CGGCATCCACCGCGATACACGCGTCAATGTCTTCGAGGTCTTTGGTGGGCAGGCCCCCGTGCTGAACGGCGACGGCGGTATGTACATCCGCACCGACGGCGGCGATGCCTGGCCCGACTACGGCTACCGCGCCGGCGCAACCGCTGTGTGGCATTATCTCGACGGCGCAACCGACAAGTGGCACCTCAACAACTCCGGCACGCGCCTCACCGTCGATAACGCGGGGAATGTCGGGATTGGCACGACCAATCCGACGAACCGGCTGCACGTCGTGTCCAACTCCGGCGCGGCGATCCGCGCGCTGGACAATGCAAATGCGGCCGGCGTGCTCGGACAGTCCGTCAACGGTACCGGTGTGCACGGTATGGGCATTGGCGCGTCAGCCAATGGCGTCATGGGTGAATCGGTCGACGTCAACGGCCTGGCCGTCATCGGCATTCACCAGAACTCCGCCGGAACCGATCCCGCAGTGCGCGGCGAGACGCACTCGCGCCAGGCGGGCGCCGTGGGCGTGCACGGGCATGCCCGCGCCGGAACGACGATTTCCGTGCAGACTTTTGGCGCCCGCGGCGAGAGCGACTCGCTGTCCGGCGTCGGCGTGCATGGGCTCGTCACCGCAAACTCCGGTACCGGCCGCGGAATCTGGGGCGATACGCGGAGTGCCACCGGCTACGCGGGATACTTTACCGGCCCCTCCGGAAGCTCGAGCTACTTCGAACGTCGCGTCGGCATCGGCGTGCTCAACCCGACCGACAAGCTGCACGTCGACGGTGGCGATATCCGTCTCGACGGCGGCAACCGCGTTCTGCTCTACGACAATCTGGGAAATCAGACCGTCCGCCTCGGCGCGAGCGGCAGCGGCGGCGGCGGATTCCTCAGCCTGCGTAACAGCAACGAAGTTCCCGTCGTCGAACTCGATTCCGACGACGCGCCCGCCGATCAGCCTGCCTTCCGCATGATACGCGACGACGGAACGCCCACGGGCGTCGTCAACATCGAAATGAAAGCGGACGAGGGGGACGCCGCGCCGATCATTCGGCTGCTCGACAACGGAGCCGAGACCGTGCGCATTGACGGCCGCGGCGCCGGCGGCGGCGGCGGAATCAGAATGTACAACCAGATCGGACACATCGCCGGCGACGACCACACCGTCGAGATCGACGCCAGCGAGGGCAGCGGCTCCGCCGCGATCCGGCTCAGCGACGACATTGGCTCTCCGACCATCGAGTTGCTCGCCATGGAAACCAACACCGAGGGCGCCGCGATCAAGCTCTACGACCTGAACGGTGACGCGACCATCATCCTCGACGCCGAATTCAACGGTGCCGGACGCATCATTGCCGGTGAAATGCAGCTTACCGGCGCCGATCTCGCCGAGCGCATCCCCGCCAGCGAAGCGCTCCAACCCGGCATGGTCGTCGAAATCGACCCCGAAAACGCCGGCCGGATCCGCCTTTCGCGCAGCGCCTGCAACCGCCGCGTTGCAGGCATCGTCAGCGGCGCCAACAACCTCTCCGCCGGCGCGGTGCTTGGCAACCTTCCCGGAAACGAGAATGAACCGCCGGTTGCGCTCAGCGGCCGCGTCTACGTCTGGTGTGATGCCGCAGGCGGGCCCATCCGGCCCGGCGACCTGCTCACCACCTCCGCCACGCCCGGACACGCCATGAAGGTCATCGACCACGAACGGGCGCAGGGCGCCGTCATCGGCAAGGCCATGACCGGCCTGAACAGCGGCAGGGGCCTCGTGCTCGTGCTCGTGAGCTTGCAGTGACTCCGGCTGACCGACACCCGGCCCATGCGGGTTTGGCGCCGATGCGAAAAGGGAAATTAATCATGAGTACGAACTCGTTACTCCATCGTGACAGCGGGAGATCATTCCTCGTCTTCGCCGCGCTTGCCGCGTGCTCTTCCCCCGCGCTGGTCGAGTCAGCGGCCGCGCAGGACTGTTCAACGATCGTGCCGCCGCGGCAATTCGAATGGGAAAGGGCCCGCCTGGCGATGCGCGGCGAACAAACGCGGGGCGGGGGCCTCGATCCCGACGCTCCCTGGTACGTGCCGCTGTATGTTCATATCGTGCGGACCGCCGCCGGCAGCGGAGGGCTCAGCCTCGACGACCTCGAGCTGTCGCTGAGGCAGGCGAATTCGCTCTTGAGCGATTACGGTGTCCGCGTCTTTCATTTTGGCGAGATCGACTACATCGACGATGATGACTTTGCCTACCTCGACGGTTGTGGCGAGGACGAATTGCTGCGGCAGACCAACAACCTGCCCGAAGTGATCAATCTCTATTATGTTCCCGATTTTGCTGAGGTTCGTTGCATTCCATTTGACGGTGACGAGATCGGTGAATGCTGCGCGGGCGGTGGTGTTGAATGCCCCGAAGGTTGGTTCTGTGCGCTCGATGCCGACCACAAATGCGGCCGTTCAACCTTTTCCCAGACCGACAACACGCCCGGAATCATCGTCTGCAACGAAGGCGCCACCAACGGCTCGACGCTCGCCCATGAGATTGGCCACTTCTTCGATCTCTATCATACGCATTCAACAGGGTTCGGAGTGGAATGTCCCGACGGCTCGAATTGCGATCTCGCCGGCGACCTCGTCTGCGATACCGATGCGGATCCGAATCTCAGCGGACACACGGAAGATTGCGCGTACGACGACTACGCCGATCCCCCCGATGAATGCGATGACACCCCCTATGCGCCCGACCCTGCAAACGTCATGAGCTACGCGCCCAAGGAATGCCGGTCGATCTTCAGTTCCGGCCAGATGACGCGTTTCTACGAATCGTGGGTCCTCAACCGAACCGATCTCTTCGGCCGCACCGGGTACGTCGCCACAGGCCTCGGATCCGAACAGGACGGGACGCCGCTGCTTCCCTTTGACGAGATTGGTGAGGCCGTCGAAGCCGCACAGGCTGGCGATCACCTGTTCATCTGGTCAGGCGATTACCCCGAGGACCTGCTGATTACAACGCCGGTCACCCTTCATCGTTGGAACACCACCGAAAGTGTGGTCATCGGCTCGAATTGACTGGGCGGCGCCGTCCGATCCGGAACTCGTCAAGAAAGCTGTCACCTGCGACCGCGTGTCTCGCTTCGAATCAGGAGTCTCACCATGAACGCCCGACGTTTCCCCGACGCCTCTTGCCGCGTCCTCGCCGCCTTCGCCGTCCTCATGGCCCTCGTCGCCGCCGGCTCCGCCCTCGCCGTCTTCGATCTCTCCTGGAACACCGTTGACGGCGGCGGGTCCATGACAGACTCGGGCCAGAATCTCGCCGTCTACGGAACGGCCGGCCAGCCCGACGCCGGTCTCATGACCGGCGGCAACTTCACCATCGTCGGCGGCTTCTGGCCCGCTGCTTCCGCCCCGCCTCCCATCGCCTGCGGCTGCGGCGACCTCGACGACAGCGGCCTCGTCAACCTCGCCGATTTCTCGCTCTTATCCGCCTGCTACGGCCTCGACGCGCCCTCTCTCGATTGCCCGGCCGCCCTCTTCCTCTGCGCCGACCTCGACGGCTCCGGCGCCATCGATCTCGTCGACTTCTCCCTCTTCAGCGGCGCCTTCGGTCTCCCGCCCCAGGGCAGCCCGCCCGACTGCAATTGATGATCGTCCTCAAGATCAGTCACTGCTCCCGCGCGGCGTAGAACTCCGCAAGACGCCTCCGCGCATCCTCGACGGTCCCCGACCTCGCCTCCTTCGCCGACTGGCTCCTCGCGCGGACAGCGCCATGACGCACCTTCTTTTCTTGAGCAACTCGCCGCACGCTTGTCACCGATCACCCGCCTCCCGCGCCGCCAGCTCCGCCCGCCAACGCTCCGCCTCCTCCGGCCGCCCCAGCTTCTCATACAGCGAGATGTTGGTCGGAATCACGAACCGCCTCGAATCATCACCCACCGCCTCGTACGCCGCCCGCAGCACGCGCTCTGCCTCTTCATACCGGCCCAGCCCGATCAGACACCGCGCCGGATCCACGCGCCACTTGTCCAGTTCGCTCAGCGGCTCCCCCTCCCGCGCCAGCGCCCGCCGCAACAAATCCTCTGCCATCTCCAGCGCCCGCGCCAAGTCCCCCGCCAACAGGTAGTAATCCAGAT
>CAZNDQ010000427.1:0-1585 GCA_964571825.1 uncultured Planctomycetales bacterium
CGTCAGCGGTTGCCAGACGGGTTCCGAATGATCTTAAGTTTCCGGCCGTCGGGCGGCAACTCAGCGCGTCCATCTGCAATCGGCGAAGTCCGGCGATTGCGCTGGCAAACGGCTGCTTGGCCCGCGCGCCCGTTGACCGGCGCCGTGTCGCGCTCGGCGAGCCGCCGGCGCGGGCATTGCGTCGGCGGCGCGGATACACTTCATCGGTAACAGCGATGATGACGGCGAGAACGAGCGGCCGGGGGCTCGCCGGTCATCGCGGAAAGCGAACGGTGCGCGATGCAGGGCAACCCGGCCGGTGAGGCAGGCGGTACATCCCCCCTGCCGGAAGCGTCTGGCGGGCGGGCGGCGGTCGGATTGTCGGCCGATGAGCCGCTGTCGGAGAGCCGCCGACACGTCGAGGAGGCACGGCGGCGCGCGCACGCGGCGTTCTACCGCGAGCGGCATTACGCGGCGTCGGCGTGGTGGGCGGACGTGGGCGAGGCGATGCTTCGAGCGACGCTGCTGGCGGTGATCGTCGGCGCAGCGCTGTGGGGGCTCGGCCACGAGTCGGCGACGGCGGTGCAGTGGATTGTCGTGCTCGGGCTGGCGCTGGCGGTGGGTGAGGGGATTCTGGTGGGGACGACGGCGCTGGCGCAGATCGAGTTCCTCAAGCGCGAAATCGAGCGGGAGCGGGATGAGATCGCGGCGCACCCGGAGCAGGAGCGGACGGAGATCGAGGCGTTGTATCGGCTCAAGGGATTCCGGCCGCCGTTGTTGACGCAGATTGTCGATCATCTCACGTCGGACCGGCGGCTGCTGCTGCGCGTGATGCTCGAGGAGGAACTGGGGTTGTTCTCGACGCGGTTCCGGCATCCGCTGCTCACCGGCGGGCTGCATGCGGCGGCGCAAGCGGGCACGGTGTTGCTGCTGGCAGCGTCGCTGCGCGCCGGCTGGTACGCCGGGATCGGTGTGGCGTGTGCGATCATGGTCTTGGCGGCGGTGGCGCGGCGACTGGCGCACGAGGAGCGGCTGCCGGGTGCGGTGGCGGCGCTGATCGCCATGGCGGGACTGGCGGGGGTAACGGCGACGGCCCTGGCGCGGTGGCTGATCGGCGGCGGAGCTTGGCATTAGGCGGAGACGGTTTCGGCGATGTTGACGCCTACCTCGGTGATGTCCGACGCGCGTCCGGCGATGAGCGATCAGGATTATTTCCGCGAGCGGCTGGACCTGTACGCGCCGTTTTCGCGGACGCTGGCGCGCAATGCGGAATTGATTGCGGCGGCCGCGAGCGGACTGCTGCTGCTGGCGTGGTGGGTGACCGGCTTCGTAACGGCGACGCCGCCGCCGCTGCGGACGCTGCTGGTGACGTATGCGTTCGCCGCGGGACTGGTGTACGGGCTGATCGACGCCTGGGCATCTTTGCGCGCGGGGCGGCTGGACATCCACGTGCTGATGGTGCTGGCGGCGCTGCTGGCGCTGGGGATCGGCCGGCCGGCGGAGGGGGCGCTGCTGCTGTTCCTCTTTACGCTGTCGGGCGCCCCCGGCAGAATGCCGTCGAGCATCTCCACCACCGTCACCTTCGACCCCAGCGCCGCGTACACCG
>CAZNDQ010000427.1:1595-4094 GCA_964571825.1 uncultured Planctomycetales bacterium
GCGCGAACTTGGCTCGATAAGGGCGATGTTTCCGCGGACCGCAGTAGTCGTAGACGAGGACGGGCGCGAGGAGCGCCGCGCGATGGAGGAACTGGTGATCGGAGACGTGGTGGTCGTGCGCGCGGGGGAGCGGCTGCCGCTGGATGGGAAAATCGTCGAGGGGAGTGCGTTTCTGGACGAGTCGGCGATCACGGGGGAGTATCTGCCGGCGGAGAAGGGCCCGGGGGCGCGGGTGTTCGGCGGGAGCGTAAACACCTCGGCGGCGCTGCGCGTGCGCTGCGACGTGCCGTACGAAGACTCGATGCTGTCGCGCGTGATCCGGCTGGTGACGGAGGCGGGGCAGCGCAAGACGCAGGTTCAGCAACTCGTCGAGCGGATCGAGCGGCCGTACACGATCGGCGTGCTGGCGCTGACGGTCGTCGTGCTGGTGGTGCTGCGCCTGACCGGCAGCGCGTGGAGCGATGCGGCGTATCGTTCAATCACGCTGCTGATCGTCGCTTCACCCTGTGCACTGATCATCTCGACGCCCGCGGCGGTGCTGTCGGGGCTGGCGCGGGCAGCGCGGGGCGGCGCGCTGTGCAAGGGCGGAGGCAGCCTGGAGGCGCTGGCGGCGGGGCAGGTGTTTCTATTCGACAAGACGGGGACGATCACGACGAGCCGGATTGAGTTGACGGAGGTGATCGAGCTGTCGGAGCGCGACGGCGACGAGGCGACGCGGCGGACGCTGGGGCTGGCAGCGGCGCTGGAGCGGCGCGGAACGCATCCGCTGGCGCATCCGGTTCTGCGCGCGGCCGAGGCGGCGCGGGCGGAGCTGCCGGAGGTGACCGACGTGCAGATGGTGGCGGGCGCGGGCCTGCGCGGGCGGTGGAACGGGGGCGACGTGTTTGTCGGGCGCGTGGGCTGGGTGGTCGAGGAAGCGCGGCTCGACGCCCCGCTCCGCTCGCGGGTGAATGATCGCGCGGCGCCGTTGGAAGCGGATGGGCAGACGGCCGTTTGCGTCGCGGCGGTCGAGCCGAACGGCCCGCGCGTGTCGCTGCTGGCGTTCCGCGACGCGCCGCGGGCGGGGGCGGGGTCGGCGCTCGCCCGGTTGCGCACGGCCGGGGTGGGGCGGATGGTGCTGCTCACGGGCGACAACGCGCGCGTGGCAGCGGCCATGGCACGGAGCGTGGGCATCGAGGATGTCCGTGCGGAACTGCTCCCGCAGGACAAGGTGAGGATCGTCGAGGAGACTGAGACCGCGGGGCAGCGCTGCGTGATGATCGGTGACGGCGTGAACGACGCGGCGGCGCTGCGGCGGGCGACGTGCGGCATCGCTATGGGCGGCGTGGGGAGCGACGTGGCGACGGAGGCGGCGGACATCGTGCTGGTGCGCGACGACCTCGCCACGCTGCCCTGGCTGCTGACCCTGGCGCGCGATACGCGGCGGATCGTACGGCAGAACATCGTCTTTTCGCTCTCGGTGATTGGCGTGCTGATCGGCGCGGCGTTGCTGGGGCGGATCGAGCTGCCGCTGGGGGTGATCGGGCATGAGGGCTCGACGCTGCTGGTCGTGGCCAACGGGGTGCGGCTGCTGCTGCGGCGCGGCGCCGCGGCGAGCAGCGGGAACGATGAGCGGACGTACGCGGCGCTGCCGCGAGCGTGAGCACGGGCCAATCAGCGCGTGATGACGGCGGATTTGGCGGGGCCGGCGGGGGGCGCGTATCATGTCCGCCCCGCGCACAACCCGGTCGGGTGTGCGCGCCGGGCAATGCGAAGCGGATGGATCGCACAGGGGAGTACGATGGTCAGTGAACGACGGGTGGCGCTTGTGACGGGCGGGTCGCGCGGGATCGGACGGGCGATCTGCATCGCGCTGGCCCGCGACGGCCTGGCAGTGATGATCAACTACAACGAAAACCTCGACGCCGCGTCGGACACACGGGCGAAGATCGAGTCGTTCGGCGGCGTGGCCGAAATGTGCGCCGGCGACATCAGCGCGGCCGCGCACCGCGATCTGCTCGTCGAGAATACGCTGGACACGTTCGGGCGGATTGACGTGCTGGTGAACAACGCGGGGATTGCGCAACCGGCGCCGGTCGATCTGCTGGAGGCGGACGAGGAGTCGTATGACCGGGTGATGGAAACGAACCTCAAGGGACCGTTCTTTCTGACGCGGAACGTCGCGGCGCGGATGGTCGAGCAACTCGAAGAGGGGATCATCCGCGAGCCGATAATCGTCAACGTCTCCTCGGTGCGGGCGTTTGCGGTGGGCGTGACGCGCGCCGCCTATTGTCTGAGCAAGGTCGGCGTGAACATGATGACGAAGCTGTTCGCGGTGCGGCTGGCCGAGGCGGGGATCCGCGTGTACGAGGTGTGTCCGGGGGTGATCGACACGGACATGGTCAAGCCGTCGCGGGCACACTATGCGAAGCTACTCGAGCAGGGAGCGGCGCCGCTGCGACGCATCGGCAAGCCGGAGGAAATCGGGCGGACCGTGGCCGCGCTCGCCCGCGGCGACCT
>CAZNDQ010000428.1:0-4079 GCA_964571825.1 uncultured Planctomycetales bacterium
CGGTTGAACTCGCCGATGAGGAAAGTGCGCGACTGGCCGGGCTGGAGGCGGATTTCGTCGTATGCGTCGGCGCGGCGGGCGACGGCGCGCCAGATGCGGTGGTCGTCGTTGACGGGGTCGGTCAGGGTGTCGATCTGCCGGCCGTCGGGGCCGAAGACGACGAGGAAGTCGGCGATCTCGTGCAGTGCGGCCACCTGTCGTGCCTCGGGGGTTTCGTCGGGCGGATCGCGCATGAAGGGCGTGCGGCAGGGGAGCGGGCCTTCGCAGCGGATGGTTACGCCGAGGGTGACGGGCTGGTCCCAGGCGGCTTCGGGCGGGTCGAAGGTCAGTTCGACGTCGGCGCCAAAGAACATAAGGTCGGCAAACGTGTCGAGGAGTTCACGGGCGGGCGCGGCCACCGAGGGGTTGTCGGAGCCGGCGGCGCGCTGGAGGGCCGCGACGGCCGGCGGGCCGAGAACCAGCAGCTCGCGGCGCGCGGCGAGGCGCGATGGCTCAGCGGGGTCGGCGAGGCGCTGGATGAGCCCGACGATGTGCGCATCATCGTGGGCAGGTTGTGAGGCCGGCAGCTCCGCGCGCAGCGTGGTCAGGCAGAGCATGGCGGCGACCGGCGCCATCAACAGAATGGCGGTGAACCGGGCGGCCCGTCGGGGCGCAGGTTGCCGGCGCAGCGCAGCGGGTCGATCACCCAGAAATCACCTCGATCATCGCGCGGGGGCCGTCTCGAACTGCATCTCTGCGGCCTGGGCGGGTTGGGCGCTGGTCGTCGTGGTCGGGGCGGCGTCGGCGCGTTCGTAGCGGACCAGGCCGATGGTCTTGCAGACCTGCCTGTTTCGCGGCAGGTCTTCAAGGAGGAACTTCTCGAAGCGGCCGGCCAGCTCGGCGTCGGTCTGATCGCTGACGAGGACGGGGCCGTCGGGGATGTCGGGGATCGGTGGAGTTTCGCCGAGGACGCGGACCTGAGATTTGGCGAGCTGGCGAAGGAGGTAATTGCCGCCGGTCTCGGGCCAGGTGTCGTAATCGCTCTTGAGGATGAATCCAGCGGCGACGCCGAGGGCGCCGAACTGTTTTTCGCTTTCGTGGACGACGGACCAGGCGGTCTCGGGCGAGCTGATGTGGTGCTGCAGCGAGCCGGGGAGCGGCACGAGCTGGCGTGGAATGGAGTCCATCGGCACGCCGTGGTCTTCGAGGAAGCGCATGGCGGCGACGTGGGTGATGGGGTGACCGCGGCGGCCGAAGGCGATGCGGCGCCCCTTGAGCTGGTCAATCGCGGTGATATCGGAATCGGCGGCGGTAATGAGCAGGCCGCACTTTTCATTGGCACCGGGCTCGAATACGGGGTGGGCGACGACGCGGGCAACGCCGGGCTCGTCAAGGATTTCGGCCTGTTGCTCGTCGGCGATCATGGCGAACTGGAGCCGGCCGCTCTGCAGGTGGGCCTTGATCTGAAACGGCTGGAGGACCTCGAACTGGACGGGATGGGCCAGCGCGGACTGCATCGCCCATTGCAGGTCTTCGCTGGGGGCTGCGGCATCGGGATCGACGCGCATGGTGTGGGTGACGCCGACGCGCACGGGGGGCTTGCCGAAGCCGACGATGGTGTTGCGGAGCTTGAAGGGGTCGAGGATGCGGAAGTCGATGGGTGGGGCATCGCCGCGGGTGACACAGCCGAGGACGGCGCCAAGGACGGGTGCGAAAAGCAGACCGCAGAGCAGACGGAGATTGCGCACGGACGGTTCTCCATGCGGGTCCGTCGGCCGGTGCGGACCGCGCGAGGTCGAGCCGCGGTGCGAGTACGGGGCGTCGCGGTATTCCGGCCGGGCCGCGGCGCCGCGCGGGCTCTGGCGGCGCTCGATCAGCGTGATCGAAGCGCGCTCGTCAATTTAGTATATCGGGTGGAGGGGCGCGGGCAAGAAAGGGCAAATCCGGGCGCGTTGCAGGTGCGTCCGGGGACGGCGGATGGGCACAATGGCGTGCTGCGAAAGCAGTTACTTGAGCGCGGTGAAGTCGTCAGGCATGACGAAGTCGGCGACGAAGACCTGGCTGGTGGCGCAGGGGCCGCGCTTGCTCGTCCAGACGATCTGCTTGCCGTCCCAACTGAAGGTGCCGAGGCCGTCGAAGCCGTTGGTGCGGTCGTTGCCGGGCCAGAAGGTGAGGCGCTGCTCTTTGCGCGTGGGGATGTCCATGAGGTAGAGTTCGTAGTTGTGGTGGCCCTGCCGGCTGGTGGTGTAGACGATGGTGCGGCCGTTGGGATGCCAGTAGGGGGCCCAGTTGACCGCGTCGTTGTCGGTGAGCTGTGTGTCGTTGCGACCGTCGACATCCACGACGAAGAGCTGCAACTGGTTGTCGCTGCGGGGATCGCCGCGGTAGACGATCCGTTTGCCGTCGGGGGAGAGGAACGGCCCGCCGTCGTAGCCGGGGCGGTGGGTGACGCGGCGGACGTTCGAGCCGTCGGCATTCATGACGTAGATTTCCATATCGCCGGTGCGGTTGCTGGAGAAGGCGATCTCCTTGCCGTCGCGGCCCCAGGCGCCTTCGGCATCGTAGCCGGGCGCGTCGGTGAGGCGGTGCAGCGATGAACCGTCCGGGTTGGCCTCAAAGATGTCCATCGCCGGGTGGAAGCGCCAGACGTAAGTGCCCGTTTCGCGCTGGTAGCCGGCTTTGAGCGCGGCGTTGGCGGGATCGGCGATGTCGTGGTCGAGGTGCGTGCTGGCGAAGAGGATTTTTCGCGCGGTGGGATGGAAGTAGGCGCAAGTGCAGGCGCCTGTGCCGGTGCTGACCATTTGCAGGTTCGAGCCGTCGATGTTGATGGTGTAGATCTGGTACTCCTCCTGCCCTTTGGGGACGGCCTGGAAGATGATCTGCCGCCCGTCGGGGGAGAAGTAGGGTTCGCCGGCCTTGTCGAGCCCCATGTCAATGGTCGTGACCTGGCGGATGTTGCGCAGATAGCGGGCTTCGTGCAGTTGCCAGTCGGGCGCTTCGGCGCCGGCGGTGACGGTGAAGGCGAGGCCGAGCGCAGCCGCGATTGGAGCGCGGCGGCGAGTTCGCGGGGACGATGGCGCGATCAAGCTGAATCTCCCGTGCGTTCGGGCCTGGCGCGGCGATGATAGGGCGGTGTGCGAAGGTCGTCCAGCGCAACGCTTTCGGCTGGGTGTTTCGGTGCATCGAGGCGGGATTTGCGTAAGTAACGGCGAAGCCGGTTGATGCGCGGCGGCGGACGGGCGCGGTCAAGCGAATCGACGGCGCGGGCCGATAGCAGTACTGGGCGTGGGGGTTGCCGCTGCGCCCGACCGTTGCGCCGCAGCAGCCGATTCCGTCGAACCGGCCAAGGAGTCCGCCATGACGACGTTGACCCGCCCGCGCCTCGCCGAGAACAACAGCAGTTCCGCTCCCGCCGCTGTGCACACCGACCGCACCCACCCTCACGATCACGAGTTGTTGCGGCGGCTGGCGGCGAACCTCGATTCCTCGCCGCAGCCGGCGTGGGTGGCGTCGTCGGACCTGGGGGAGATCGTGCCGAACGCATCCGCGTGCGACTGGCTGGGCCGTCAGCCAAAGCTGTCTTCCCATCGGTTTCTCGAGGCGCTCCGTCTGCCGGCGGATCGGGATCTGCCAGGCCGCGTGACGCTGGAGGTCGACGGGCAGACACTTTCCTTTCTCGCGCTGCGGATCGACGCGGCCGACGACCACGGCCCGGTCGCCGCGTACATGCTGCTGGCCTAGCGCGGATTCTGTAAACTGTCACGAATGACGAGCGGCTTGTCGGGGCGTGTGGCCATTGTTACGGGCGGCGCGTCGGGAATCGGCGCTGCCATTGCGCGCACGCTCGCGGGCGAGGGGGCGTTCGTCTACGCGGCGGATTTCGCATCGGGCTGGGGCGAGGGCGAAGCGCAGGGCGGCGCGAGGGATCGGGCGGCGCCGACCGGCGCGAATGGTGCGGCGGGGCGGATCATCGCGCTGCGGCTGGACGTGACGGACGAGTCGCAGTGGGAGACGGCGGTCGCGGCGGTTCTGTCGGCGGCAGGGCGGCTCGACGTGCTCGTCAACGGCGCGGGAATCTCGTTTGCCGAGCCGATCATGGA
>CAZNDQ010000429.1:0-4070 GCA_964571825.1 uncultured Planctomycetales bacterium
GGTGAGAAATCGACGACGCCGAAGCCGCCGCCGCCGACCGAGTCGACGACCGCGTCGCCGGTTCCGGCGGGGTTGGCGATGTGTGCGGGGCCGGTGGCGTCGCCCCACCAGTTGCCCTCGGCGTCGACGTTGATGTTGTCATCGAGCTGGAGGCCGGCGCCGGTGTTTTCACAGATAATGCTGCCGTTGACACGGTAAACGGGGCCGGCAGGGCCGGAGAGGACGACACCGTCGTCCATGTTCTCGGTGACGAAAAGGGCGTCGAGTTCGACATCTGAGCCGGAGCCGGCGACATAGACGCCGAAGGAGCCGTTGAGGAAAGCGGTGACACGCTCGAAGTGGAGCGGACCGAACGCGGCGCCGGCGACGAGGAAGCCGTAGCCGACGTTTTGGCCGGCAGTGGTTTCGGTCACATCGACGCCGAGGGGGGCGTGGGAGATCAAGATGCCGCCGACGTTCTGGTTGGTGTTGGCGGCGCAGCGGTGGATGCCGACACGGCCGGTGGAGGCAATGCCAATGCCATGGAGTCCGTTTCCGCTGGCGGTCACATCGAGGAGCGTGACATCGCCGTCGACAACGGCGGTGATGCCGTTGAACACGTTTGAACTGGCAACGGTCGGGTCAATGGTGACGGGGCCGGCGCCGGTGACGTAGATGCCGTCGAGGCCGTTGACGCCGGCGATTGCGTTGCTGACCGTGGTCTGGGTCTGGGAGTTGAGGGCCATGCCGTAGCCGCCATTGAGGATGGCGCTGACGGCATCGACGACGATCTCGCCGGCGGCGGTGAGGTCGAGGCCGTTGGCGCCGTTGTCGTTGGCGTTGAAGTCGGTGACGGTGGCGGCGCCCTGCGCGCTGATGAAGACGCCGTTGCCGTTCATGTTTCCGCCGGCAGTGCCCGGTCCGATGTCGGCGTCGCCGCTGGTGGTGATGTCCATGCCGGTGAGCACGTTGCCGTCGGCGTGGGTGTCGGTGATGGTCACGCCGGTGGCCTGACTGATGCTGATGCCCCGGCTGGCGTTGCCGTCGGCGGAGCAGCGCGTGACGAGCACGTCACCGCTGGAGGTGATGTCGAAGCCGCTCTGGTTGAAGCCGTTGTTGTCGGCATTGGTGACGGCAATGTTGACGGAGGCGGCGCTGGAGATGTTGATGCCGCGGCCGCTGTTTCCGCTGCCGGATGACGTTTCGATGGTGACGGCGCCGGAGGCGGAGAGGTCCATGCCGCCGCCGTCGTTGTTGTCGGCGGTGACGAGGTCAAGAGAGATGGCACCACTGTTGGTGAAAGCAATCAGGCCGAACCCCGAGATGATGTCGCTGACACGGCAATTGGCGATGTCGATGTCATTCGAGGAAAAGACGAGGATGCCGCCGGTGCCATTCAGGTCAGCGTCAACGTTTTCGATGGTCACCGCGCCCATGATGCCGGAGATGTTGATGCAGGTGTTAAGCGTGCTTTCGGCGGTGAGGTTGCGGATAGTGGCGGCGCCGGCGACGTTGCCGAGGGAGACGCCGGCGAGGCTGCCGGCCGTGACAATGAAGCCGTCGATGGTGATGTCGCCGGGAAAGGGGACGAAGGTGAAGATGCCGGTGTTGGCGACGGGGGACAACACGGGAAGGTCGTTGGGGTCCTGCGCGTGGAGGTCGATGTCGCCGGGAGCACCGGCGACGGCGCTGCCAATGAGGCTGAGGTCGACGCCCTCGGTGTAGCTGCCGGGGTAGACGATCACTTCGGCCGCAGCGCCGGCGAGGACGGCGTCGGGATCGGTGGCGTTGTTGACGGCGGCCTGAATGTTGGTGAAGCAGGGCAAGTTTCCGCCGCAGAGGCCGTCGTCATCGACGAAGACGAGGGGATCGGCATGAACGGAGGGTGAGGCAGCAGCGAGCAGGATCTCGCCCAGGAGCAGGAGCGCAGCGGCATGGGCGATGCGCAAACGAGCGAAACGGCGTGCCGGGGCATCCGCGCGCATGGAGCACCTCCTCGTCGTGATGTGTGTTAGATCGGCCCGATCGAAAACGGCAAGGACAGCCGCCACCCCTTCGAACGCGCCCGGCTGTGCGCCAGTCAGGTTTAGCATACACGAATGAGACCTCGGTCACAACTCATTTTGAGTCGAAATCGCGGGGGATGCCGTCGGGTGTGGAATGCGGGTCTTACTATCGGCCGTGGCGCGTGCGAGATCGCAGGTGCGACCGGCTGACACGGCCGGGAGTCCCGTTCGCGGAAGGAGTAGATGCCACTGTCCGGTTTGTATGCAATAGGCGCCAGCGGGTAAGGTCGGGGAATGGCGCTGGCGAACGAGCGATGGACAGCGGATCAGCGGCGGGCGATCGAGACGGTCGACCGGAGCGTGGTGGTGAGCGCAGGTGCGGGGTCGGGCAAGACGGCCGTGCTGGCGCGGCGATGCTCGTATCTGGCGGCCGATGCCCCCCCACCATTTCGATGTGATATCGATGAATTGCTGGTGGTGACGTTTACGGAGGCGGCGGCGGCGGAGATGCGGCTGCGGATCGCGCGGGAGCTGCGCGCGCGGGCGGCGACGGAGCCGGGCAGCGCGCGGCTGCGGCAGCAGGCAGCGCTGGTGGACGCGGCGGCGATCTCAACGATCCATGCGTTCTGCCGGTCGGTGCTGGTGCGGTGGTTCACGGAGGCGGGGCTCGATCCGGCGTTCGAGATGCTCGATGCGGACGAGGCGGAGCTGCTGAAGCGCGAGACGGTCGAGGAGGTGATGCGGGAGTTATATGAGGATGAGGGAGAGGAGGGGGCGCGGTTTCGGCGGTTCGTGGATGACTGCGCGGAGGGCAGCGACGAGCGGGTGGGGGAGATGGTGGTGCGGCTGGCGGATTATCTGGGGAGCGTGGTGGACCCGGAGGATTGGCTGGCGGAGGCGGCGCAGCCGCTACGGGAGGCGCGGGAGCGCGGCGCGCTGCCCGAGACGTACCGCGTGAAGCTGCGGTCGGCGATCGCGGGAGAACTGTCGCGGCAGTCCGAGGAAGCGGGGCGGGCGCAGCGGTATCTGCGGGATGGGGTGAAGGGGGCGGCGTGGTATGCGGAGCGGCTTGACGGATATGTGAGCGTGCTGGAGGAATGGCGGGGAGCGGCGCGCGGGGGCGGGGGCGAGGCGGTCGAGAAGGTCATTGCTGCGATGGCGGAGTACTCATTTCCGGATTTGCGCGGGGCGCCGAGAGTCGACAAAGACGACACTGAGGCGGTAAATGCGAAGGAGATTGCCAAGAAGGTGTTTGACGAGGTGCGCACGGCGTTCCGCGGGCAGTTGCAGGAGCGCTGGGGGCTGTTTAGCGCGGCGGAATGGGCAGAGGGGCTGGCGCGGATCGCCGAGCCGGTGGAGGTGATCGTCGAGTTGGTGCGGCGGTTCGGGCGGGCGTACGCGGCGGCGAAGGCGGAGCTGGGGGCGCTGGACTTCGGTGATCTGGAGCGGAAGACGCTGGAGCTGCTAATGCGCGCGGCGGGGGAGAACGAGATCGCGCGCGCGCTGCGGGCGAAGTATCGACATGTGCTGGTGGACGAGTTTCAGGATGTGAATCCGGTGCAGGAGCGGATCCTGCGGTTGGTGAGCCGGCACGGGCAGAAGGAAGAGGCGGGGAACCTGTTCTGCGTGGGCGATGCGAAGCAGAGTATCTACCGGTTCCGGCTGGCGGAGCCGGAGATTCTGGTGCGACGGGAGCGGGAGAGCGACGGGTCGGCGGCGCGGGGTGCTGTGGTGCGGCTGCGGGAGAACTTTCGCGGTCGGGAGGAGGTGCTGGCGGGGATCAATCTGCTGTTCGAGCGGATCATGACGCCGGCGATCGGGGCGGTGGTGTATGACGAGGGGGCGCGGCTGCGCGCGGGGCTGGCGTATCCGGAGGCTATGGAGGCGCGGCCATGCGTGGAGGTGCATCTGCTGGAGCGGCGGATCGGGGAGGAGGAGAAGGAAGATGAGGCAGAAGACGGCGGCGCTGAGGGTGTGGAGGAGCGCGCCGGCGGGGAGTCGGTGGCGGAATGGGAGTCGGCCGAGCGCGAAGCGTATCGGGTCGGGGTGATCATCCGGCGGATGATGGGCCTGGAGGCGGGGTAC
>CAZNDQ010000430.1:0-4069 GCA_964571825.1 uncultured Planctomycetales bacterium
GCTGACCATACCGAACTTGGCAAAACGGCTCATACACGCTTGCCGGAAGGACACGCCTTCGCCGCATTGGTCTGCCAGTGTCCCAGGCGCCGCCATTCGACCAATTCTTCCGTGTGACGCACGCGCCACCTCCGTTCCCTGCGTCCAGTTGTGAGGTGATCACTTAGCGTTGATGTTTTGCTATCAACTCCCGCACTACCGGCACCAGCTCGACGGGCACAAACACAAGCGACTCCGTGCGATCCTCGTAGCCGGCCTCGTCCTCGGCGACCGCTTCCTCTTCCGATTGCTGCTCATAGTGGTCGAGCACCTTGCGGACTCTCGCTTCGTCCCATCCTTCCGGAAACTTGTTGAGCGACATCATCTTCTCCTGCGCATGCGGCGGCGGTAGGCTGCCAGTGGTTTGCCGGTCAATTCGTATGCCGTAATCACGAACACGCTCCGCGGGCTCGGGTCCGGCACGTAGACCACACGGAGATACCGTCCCGCGGTCGTCTGTCCAATCGCCACGCGCGTACCATCGCGCCCGTGTCGGTCTTCACCGGGCTTGTTCAGCACATCCTCGACTTCCTGCTCCGAGACGCCGTGGTCGCGCAGGTGCGGCTGGCCGGTCTCTTCGTCGAGAAAGAACCTGATGTCCATACCGCCCCCGCAACCGCGACATGCGGCGTTACGAGACTCGGCCAGCGCTCGAACTGCCCGGTACAGTCACGACCGCGCTGGATCACTGGATTATCTCTTTTTCCGCTTAGGAGTCCAGCGGAATTGGGGGTAGCCGCGCGCCTGAGATGACATCTGGCGCTCTACCCGCCATGCCTTTCGTGGTCGGACTTGCTATCATGGTTGTCGGGAACACCAAAGACCCTGGCCGGCACGTGGCTGCCGGCGTCGGGCCGCTTATACGCGCCAAGAAGACGGTCCCGCGACACCCTAGGGAGAGAGTTGGAATGCGACACGCGAGTCTGAATTACGCGCATTGTAGAGCGATGGCCCATGCGCTTGCCGCCTTCGCGCTCTCGCTGGCCTCCCCCGCCTCCGCCCAGCTCACCTACCGCGACGCCTCCACCGACCTCGGCTCGCCGCGGATGGAGGGGGGGCGAACCGAGCTTGAGTTCGGGGACGTCAACGGCGACGGCCACCCGGACATCCTGATGATCGGCGATCATGGCTCGCCACGGGTCAACTCGGAGCAGCATGGCATCACGGTCTGGTTCGGCGACGGGGCGGGGCGATTCGAAGTGTTCCAGAACGGCGACTTCGGCTATGGCGGGTTGGCGCTGGGCGACGTCAATGGCGACGGGTTGATGGACGTCGGCTACGGGATGCACCACGATTACTCGAACAGCGATTTCGGCGATCAGATTCAGGAAGTCGCCCTCGGCGACGGCAGCGGGCGACGCTGGACGCCGTGGGACGATGGGCTGGCGGGCAATGGCGAGGACTGGGGCATGTTCGGAACCGACTTTGCCGACGTGGACGGCGACGGCGATCTGGACCTCGGCTCGATCTCGTTCGGCTGCTGCGCCGGCGTGCATGTGTACCTCAACAATGGCGACGGCTCGTGGACGCAGTCGTTCGGCTTCCTCGGCGGCAACAGCAGTCAAATTTTCCAGTTCGGCGACGTGAGCGGCGACGGCCGGCCGGACTTCGCCGTCGCCCACGGCAGCGGAACGATCTATCTGGGCGACGGGGCCGGCGGATTCACCAAAGACGACGGCGGCCTGCCGCCCTTGCAGACGTGGCGAGCGGGCGTCGCTCTGGGCGACGTGAACGACGACGGCCGCGACGACCTCTCGCTGATCAGCAACACCCGCGGCGTGGCGGTGTTCACCTGGGACGGCCCCGGCCGCTGGCGCGATATTTCGGGGAGCCTGCCCGTCTCCGGCGACTACCGGCTGACCCAGATCGCCGACATGGACGGCGACGGCCACGGCGACATCGTCGCGCTTCGCGAAGCCGGCACAGAAGTGTACCTGGGCGACGGCCGCGGCGGATGGACGCTCGGCGCGACCATCCCCGCGCAGCCGAACACATGCGGCTACTCGGCCTTGCGGACCGGCGGCGACCTCGATCACAACGGCCTGCCCGACATCGCCGGCGTCATGGAAGAGAACTGTCGCCCCTTCGTCGGCGGCATCAACCGGGCGCGGCTCTTCCTCGAGGATTCCGCCCCGCGGAAGCTTTCCATCCGCCCGACCTCGCTGACCGGCGGTCAGACTGTGCGAGCCGACTCGGTCCGCTTCATCGACTGGGCCTCGGCCGTGCCGGATGCGCCAGCGCACACCGGAACCGTCCGCGTCGAGCTGTCCGTCTTTGGCCCCAGCGGCCCGTGGACGACGCTGGCCGACGGCCTGCCCAACAACGGCCGCTACCAGTGGCATTCGAGCAAGCGGCTGCCGGACACCCATCGCGCCCACCTGCGCCTGACTGTCACCGAACGACAATCCGTTGCCTCCGTCGTCACGCCCGACCCATTCACCATTACAGGGGGTCGTCCCCGCTTCGCCGACTTCGACGGGAGTGGCCGCGTGGAACTCATCGACGTATGGAAGTTTCAGCAGTGCTACACCGGCAGCGATGGCGGCCCCGTCACGCCGGCTTGCGAGGCTGGCGACGCCGACGGCAACGGGCGGATTGATCTGGCGGACTACGCGGCGTTCGAGGAAGAACTCGAAGGACCGTGACTGACTGGTGCATCCGGACGGATCGGGCAGCTAGCCGCGACGCTCACTTCTTCTCCGCGCCCTCTGCGCCCTCCGCGGTGGCGATGCCTCATTCTGGCGACCGCCGAACTCCTGCCAGGACTATCGTGCCATCATCCGTTCCAGCGCCGCGTCGATGTTCCGCAGCGCCGCCGTCAGCTCCCCCGGGCTGCACATGAACGACAGCCGCACATGGTCGGGCACGCCGAAGAACTCGCCCGGCACGACGCGCGTCTCGTACTCGCGCACGAGCAGATTATTGAGCTGCCCGGCCGCGATGCCCTCCGGCAGGCGGATCCAGCAGAACATCGCGCCGTGGTGCGGATAGCTGCGCAAGTGCGGATGGCCGTCGAGCCATTTTGTGATGATGCCGATGTTGCCGCGGTAGATGTCGCGGGCGCGTTGTTCGAGCCGACCGAACCGCTCAAACGCCCGCAGCGCCAGCGATGCCGACGGTCCGGCGTTGTCGACGCTCAGATAGTCCATGATCCGCCGGGCGCTGACCACCAGCCGCCGCGGCACCAGCATCCAGCCCACGCGCAGACCGCTGAGTCCGTAGACCTTGGTCAGCGAACTCATCGTGATGACGTTGTCCGCCAGCGTCGCGGCGGTCCAGCGCGGCCCGCCCAGATTGACGCACGCATAGTCCAGATACACCTCGTCGATGATCAGCGTCGCCCCGAACTCGGCACACACCGCGGCCAGCGCTTTCGTCGCTTCGACGTCGATCATCTGCGCCGTCGGGTTGTGCATGTTCGTCACGAACACGGCCGAGGCGCCACCGCGCAGCAGCGACCGCAGCCGATCCGGATCAACCGCGTAGTTTTCTGCGGGCAGGCGATCCAGCCAGTCGATGTCGATGCCGAGGAACTCGGCGCCCCGTTCGATCGGCTGATAGCAGGGCCGCTCGATGATCACGCGCCCGCCACGCGGACAGGTGATCGCCAGCGCGTTGAAGATGGCGTTGCTGGTTCCCGGTACGGGCACGACGCGACCCGCGGGGACGCCGTACAAGCGGCCAACCGCTTCCATGACCCCCGCCCGGCCGTAGGTGCCATGGACTTTCAGGTCGACGTGTTCGATCCCGGCTTCGATATCCTCAAGCGTCGCCCGCGGCATGCCGCTGACCGTCAGTTCGTAGCGCACCGGCTTGTGCCGCTTGGCCCAGACGAGATATTCGACCGGCTGGATTCGCATGCGCGGGTTATACCCGGCGTCCGGCGACGTGCCACCGGCGCCGACCCGGTCCGCCGGCGTGGACGGGAGCGTGACGGCTTGGGCGGGGCGAAAGCCGCGTGTACTCAGTCTGGAACGTGTGGCACCTATATGAAGCAAGAAGTCAATACACCCTCCCCGTGGACGCCCGT
>CAZNDQ010000431.1:0-4058 GCA_964571825.1 uncultured Planctomycetales bacterium
CGGCCGGCCGTTCATCGCCGCGAAAATCTCCTCGAAATCCTGCCGCTGAAAGGGCAGCAGCTCGTTGAGCGCCGCGACGCGCGACTCCTTGTCGCGCGCGACGATCATCGCTTGCATCGCCAGCCGCCGCTCCTCCGTGGCGAAGAACATGTGCTCCGTCCGGCAGAGCCCGATCCCCTCCGCCCCGAGCTGCACCGCCCGCTCCGCGTCCGGCCCCGAGTCCGCATTCGTTCGCACCTTCAGCGTGCGGATCTCGTCGCACCAGCCCATCAGCGTTTCGTACTCGGGCGACAGTTTCGGCTGCACCAGCGGGAAACGCCCCGTGTAGACCACGCCCTCGCTGCCGTCGAGCGTCAGAAACTCGCCCTCGCGGACGACCGTCCCGTTAACCGACAGGTGCCGCTGCTCGTACGAGATGTCGAGCACGTCGCAGCCGACGATGCAGCACTTGCCCCAGCCGCGGGCGACGACCGCTGCGTGCGAGGTCTTGCCGCCCGTCGCCGTCAGAATGCCCTTGGCCACGTGCATCCCGCCGACGTCTTCGGGGCTCGTCTCCTTGCGGATGAGGATCACGTCTTCGCCGCGCGCCGCGCGCGCTTCGGCGTCGGCGGCGGAAAAGACGGCCACGCCCGACGCCGCCCCCGGCACGGCGTTGATCCCCGCCGCCAGCCGGCGCTTCTGCAGCTCGGCCGCGGGAATGTGCGGGTCGATTACCGGGTAGAACAGCCGCTCGATATCCTGCGCGCGGATGCGCCGCACGGCGTCGGCCTTGCTGATGCACGGCTTGACCGCCGCCTCCGCCACTTTCTTCGGCAGCAGCTTGCGCCGCGCGAGGTCCTTCGCCTCCGCGCGCGACAGCAGCGGCTGCGTCGCCTGCTCGACGGCGATGCGGAACGCGGCCACCGGTGAGCGCTTGCCCGTGCGGCATTGCAGCATGTACAGCGTGCCGCGCTCGACCGTGAACTCCAGGTCCTGCATGTCGTGGTAGTGCAGCTCGAGCAGCACGCGCACCGCGTCGAGCTGCTTCGCCACCTCCGGCATCACGTCGTGCAGGTGCGAGAGGGGGATCGGCGTGCGGATGCCCGCGACGACGTCCTCGCCCTGTGCGTTGATCAGCAGATCGCCGTAGAAGACGTTTTCGCCGGTGCTCGGGTCGCGCGTGAAGCACACGCCTGTGCCCGAGTCGTCGCCCATGTTGCCGAAGACCATCTGCACCACGTTCACGGCCGTACCGCGCAGCCCGGTCAGCTTCTCCACCCGCCGATACGTCACCGCCTTCTCCGCCATCCAACTGCCGAACACGGCGTCGATCGCCCCGCGGAGCTGCTCGAACGGCTCCTGCGGAAAGTCGCTGCCGATGCGGTGGCGGTAGATCTGCTTGAACATCGCGCACAGGTCGCGCAGCTCCTGCTCGTTCACGTCCGTGTCGTTGACGCGGTTGCCGTCGAAGCGGCCGAGCCGCTGCCGCGTCCGCCCGTCCTTGAGCTTGTTGAACTCCGCGTCGAACTCCTCGCGCGGAATGCCCATTGCCGTCGAGCCGTACATCATGATGAAGCGGCGATAGGCGTCGTACGCGAACCGGGCGTTGCCCGAGACGCGCGCCAGCCCCTCGACCGATTCGTCATTCAGCCCAAGGTTGAGGATCGTCTCCATCATCCCCGGCATCGACGCGGCCGCGCCGCTGCGCACGGACACCAGCAGCGGGTCGCGCGCATCGCCGAGCTTCTTGCGGCAGACCTTCTCCAGCCGCCGGATGCCGTCGCGCACCTGCCCTTCCAGCCCCTGTGGCCATTTGCGCTGGCTGCGGTGGAAATGCTCGCAACATTCCGTCGTGATCGTAAACCCCGCCGGGACCGGCAGCCCGATACGCGTCATCTCCATCAGCCCGGCGCCCTTGCCGCCCAGAAGCTCCTTGTCGTCGCCGCGGCCTTCCGCCTTCTTCGCGCCGAATGAAAAGACGTATTTCTTCGCCATGAGGTCGTTCTCCGGGATGTTCGCGCGGCCGGGCGGGCAGTGGCAGGGACGGCCGGTCATCCCGCGCCGGGACGACCCAGGGCCGCCGGACCCGCCGAGGCCGATTCCGTCCCAGCATCGTGCACGCGCGGGGGCGCGTCAAGCAGCGCATTTCCGGCCGGTAAACGGCGCTCAGAGTTTCGGTGCGAAGAGTGAACAGCGCTTGAGGTATCTGGGAGTGGGGTGGACAGCGCTCGAGGTATCTGGGAGTGGGGTGGACAGCGCTCGGGGTATCTGGGAGTGGGGTGGACAGCGCTTGAGGTATCTGGGAGTGGGGTGGACAGCGCTCAGGGTTTCGAGGCGAAGACTGAACGGCGGCCCATTCTCATGGGTGGAGGCAAAGGGGAGCGGAGAGGCGGGGAGGTCTTTTTCGGGAGGATTGGACATGAGTGATTTTGCGCGTGGAAACAGGGGCAGGGCGGTGCGGTGGGTCGCGGCGGCGGCGCTGGTGGGCGTGGCGCTCGGGGCGTGCGGCTGCGGCGGGGATGCGCGGGTCGAACTGGCCGCAGCCGAGGCGCTCGATCGGGTCGCCGGGCAGCTCGACGCGGCGCTGGGCGAATACACGGCGGAAGTGGCGGCGGCGGACCGCTCGCGCGAGGCGGACGCGATCTCGGCATTCGTCGTGCGCGTGCAGGGGGCGGCGGACGAGGAGGAGGTGGCGCGGCACATGACGGAGTTCAACGAGGCGCTGGCAAGACTGCGCGCGGACCAGTGGACGGAGTGGCAGCGGTATCAGGCGTCGCGGGAGAACGTGGCGGCCGTGCGCGAGGTGGCCGACGGGCTGCGCCGCGTGGCGATCGCCACGCTGACGGTGCAGGACGACGTGCGGCGGTATCTGACGAGTCTGATCGAGGCGCGCCGTGCGGCCGAGGCGGCACAGCAGCGGCAATCGGGGAGCGGACCGTAGTCCTGCCGGCGATTGCGCGTGCGTCCACGGCGGCGCAGCAGCGGAAATCGGGGAGTGGACCCTAGCCCGGCCGGCGATCGTGCGTGCGGCCGAGGCGGCGCAGCAGCGGCAACGACAACCGGCCGGCGGGCCGTGAATTGGTGGGCGGAGGTACATGCAGTCAGAGGAAAAACGATGAGCGAGCAGGCGAATGACGGGATCGGGGCGGAGGCGGCCGGGCGAATCGAGGCGGCGCTGGAGCGGCTCGTCGAGCTGGCCGAGCGCGCCGCGCCGCGCGCGGGGGTTCCGCGCGAGGATGCAATCGCGCGGATTCGCGGCGGACCGGCGCGGACGAGCGCGGTGCGCAGCCTGCGCGACGACCCGGTGCTGGAGCGGTTCCGGCAGGAGGCGACGGACGGGCTGATCCGCGCCGACACGGCGCTGCGGCTGCTGGACCTGGTGACGCGGATTGTCGAGGCGGTGCGCGCGTGAGCGCGGCCGGGGAGGTTGGGCGATGGACCTGGGGCTGATGGGGCCGTTGGTGGCGGTGTTTGCGCCGCTGGTGGGTGTGCCGCTGGCGATGATCACGCTCTATCTGCGGACGATCCGCGATCATCAGTCGGAGCGGCACGCGGAGCTGGTGCAGCGCGGCGAGCGCGTCGAGCAGGCGCTGGCCGAGCTTCGGCGGGCGGTGGACGGCTTCGAGCGGGACTACGCGACGAAGGAGGAGTGGCTGCGCGAGGCGATGTCGGCGCGGCAGCAGCTCGCGCGGCTGACGGAGATGGTGAGCCGGTTGCAGGCGGGCGTGGAGCAGACGGAGGCGCTGACGGCGACGTTCCTGCGGGCGGTGCGGCCGGCGGCCGGACGCAGCGCGGGAGACGATGTGACGGAGTGAAGAAAGGCACGAAGGCACGAAGGCACGAAGGCACGGAGGTGAGGCCGACCGAACAGGGAGGGCGAACGAGGCACGAAGGGATTGAGTCGGCGTTGCGCGCCGACGGGGACGGCAGGGGGGGAAGAGGCTTGAGGCTTGAGACCTGATCGAGAGTCCAGAAGAAGGGAGCGATGAACATGGCGGTGGAGAACAACGATCGGCGGCGGCGGGCGCGGCGGATCAAGCGTGCGCGGAACGAGTTGCTGGTGGCGCTGCGGATGCTGT
>CAZNDQ010000432.1:0-4044 GCA_964571825.1 uncultured Planctomycetales bacterium
GCAGCGGCGACTGCCACCTGAACGGCACGCCGGACGATTGTGAGCCCGAGGACGACTGCAATCAGAACGAGATTCAGGACATCTGCGACATATTCAGCGGTGCGAGCGCGGACTGCAACAGCAACGGCGTCCCGGACGAGTGCGAGCCGGATTGCAACGACAATGAGGTCGCGGATGAATGCGACATTGCGGGCGGCACGAGCGACGACTGCGATGTCAACGGCGTTCCGGACGAGTGCGACCCGGACTGCAACGTGAACGGCGCGCCGGACGCCTGTGACCTTGCCGGCGGCGCCAGCCTCGACTGTAACCGCAACGGGATACCGGACGAGTGCGACATTGCGGCGGAGGTCAGCAGCGATTGCAACGAGAACGGTGTTCCCGACGAATGTGAACCGGGCGCCGAAATCGCAGAGGACTTCAATACGGCCGAAGCGGGCGGTTACGTGCTCAACGGGCATGCCGTCCAGTTGAACAATGCGATCCGGCTGACGCCGGCGAGCGCCAATCGAATGGGCTCGGTGGTCTTTCCACCGGTCCTGCCGATTGGTGTCGCGGGCTTCGCGCTGGAGTTTGAATTTCGGATGAGCGGAGGAAGCGACGGATTCAGTTTTTCGATGATGGATGCCGACGTGTATCCAACGAGTGTGAACTTCGGGGAGGAGGGGCCGGGCGCGGCCGCGCTGACCCTACAGTTCGACACCTATCCGAACACCGGCGATCCGAATGGGAATCACCTCGACCTGATACACGAGGGCATGTCGCTGGGCACTTACACGCCGGGTTTCGATATCGACAACAACCAGTGGCACAGTGTCATGGTGCTGTTCGCCGACGGCGCGATGACGGTGCTGCTCCGCCGGGCGGGCGGGCCGACGGAGACGGCGTATGCAGCAGCACCGGTCGCGGGGTACGTGCCGTCCGTCGGGTTGTTCGGTTTCGGCGGGCGCTGCGGCGGGTCGGGCCAGGAGCACTGGGTGGACAACGTGCGGATCACGGTGCTGGGCGTGAGCGACTGTAACGAGAATGGCGAGCCCGATGTGTGCGAGATTGCCACCGGCGACTCGACGGACTGCAACCTGAACGACATTCCCGATGAGTGTGAAACCACTGCGGACTGCAATGGGAACGGGGAATCGGACATTTGCGACGTGGCGCTGGGAGCGTCGACGGATTGCGACGGCAATGTCGTGCCGGACGAGTGCGACATCGATCCGGCGGACCCCGACGGCGACGGCGAAACCGCGGCGGACTGCAACGGCAATGGCCTTCCGGACACCTGCGACCTGTCGGAGAATGACTGCAATGGCAACCATGTGCCCGACGAGTGTGATCCGGACGGGGACGGCGACGGCACGCCTGACGCCTGCGACGGGTGTCCGGGCGACCCGAACAAGATCGAGCCCGGTGTCTGCGGCTGCGGCGTGATCGAGGATCCGGCGGACGTGGACAACGACGGGGTGACGGATTGTGTGGATCTGTGTCCGGGCACGCCGGCGAACCTGCCCGTGGATGGTTTCGGGTGTCCGGCGCGCGGGGCGTGCTGCGTGTCAACGCCGCTGTCGGTGTGCTTTGGCAACCTCCGCGCCGATGCCTGTCTGGCGCTCGAGGGGACCTTTCTCGGCCTGGGCAGCACCTGCTCGGACGACGAGGACGACGATGGCGTAACGGATTGCTTCGACCGCTGTCCGCAAACGCCGTGCTGTATCCCCGTAAGCGAAGACGGCTGCCCGCTGGCGGCGTGCTGTGTTGAGCCCGGGCTTTGCGTGGACGGGTTGGATCGCGACGGGTGCGACGTGTTCGGCGGCGCGTTTCTCGACGAATTTGGCGTGTGGTTCTGCGAGATTGGAGACTCGGACGGCGACGACGTCACGGACGAATGTGATGAGTGCCCGGATGATTTTGCCAAGATCTTCGCCGGGGCGTGCGGTTGCGGAGTGCCCGACGTCGATCGGGATGGAGACGGTGCCCCGGATTGCGTAGATGCGTGTCCGGACGAGCCGGCGCTGGTTGAGCCGAACGAGCCGGATGGAGAATCGAGTTGTGACGACGGAATCGACAACGACTGTGACGGCCTGACGGATGGCGAAGACGACGATTGTCGGCCGACCTGCGCCTGCGGCGATTTGAACGGCAGCGGCGGTGCAGTCAACCTCGTCGATTTCCTGACCTTCTCGGTCTGCTACGGATTGTCCGTGCCGGATAGCTCGTGCACGGCGACGGAGTTTTTCTGTGCGGACCTCGACGGCAGCGGCCTCATCAATCTGACGGATTTCCAGACATTTGTCGTCCTGTTCGGCGCGGTCAGTCTTCATTCGCCTCCGGAGTGCCCGTAGGCGCCCGGGGCCGGAACCTGCGCGAACCGGCGTGAATCAATGGCGGATGTCGAAGCTGTGGTGGGCGCCGGTGGCCGTCAGCTCCACTCGTTGTTCGTCGCGGATGAAGCCGCTCATTTCGTCGCGGAGGGCGTCGAGGAAGCGGTCCACCTCACGGGGTTCGCCTTCGGCGAGGAGCTCGACGGTGCCGTCGGGGAGGTTGCGAACCCAGCCGGTGACGGCGAAGCGGGCGGCGACGTGGCGGGCGGTGTAGCGGAAGCCGACGCCCTGGACGCGGCCGCGGTAGACGACGCGGCGGGCGATGCGGGTCGGGGCATCGGTCCGGCGCGGGTCGGGGGGCATGCCGTCAGCCCTCCAGCGCCTTGTTCACGTCGGGGGCGATGTTGAACAGTTCGTCGAGGCGGGTGATGGCGAGGACGTTGGCGACGGCGTCGCGTGCGCCGCAGACGCGCAGGTCGATGTGCTGTTTTTTTGCCTTGAGATTGGCGGTGACGAGGGTGCCCAGGCCGATGGTGGAGACGAAGCGCAGTCCGGAGAGGTCGAGGATGAGGCGCCTGGGCGCGGCGGCGATCTCGTCGGCGAGCCGCTGTTCGAGGCCGTGGGCGGCGTGCATGGAGATTTCGCCGGAGAGTTCGAGGATGCGGGCGTCGCCCTGGTTGCGGGCCTTGACGGCGAGGGGTCCGAGATCGTCGGGGGTGGGGGCGGGGGTCATGTGTTCCTCTTGACCATGCGTACGGCGTTTCCGGATTTGCTGTAGGCGACTTCGTCGAGATAGGCGTTCATGAGCATGATGCCGCGGCCGTCGGGGCGGGAGATGCGCGTCTCGGCGGTGCAGTCGGGCACATCGGCGGGGCAGAAGCCGGGGCCCTCGTCGGCGACGACGACGATGGCGCGCTGCGGCGTGATGTCAAAGTGGACGCGGACCTTTCGCGCGGGGTCGCATTTGTTGCCGTGTTTGATGGCATTGGTCATGGCCTCTTCCATGCCGAGGCGGAGGGCGAAGACGGCGTCTTCGGAGTAGCCGTACCGGCGGACGCGTTCGAGGATGACGCGTTCGGGTTCCTTGGCGGCGGCATAACTGTTTTCGATCACCATTGTGGTGAACTGTTCGCCGTCGCCGAATAGGTCTTGCGCCGTCATTCGTCCGTTTCCGCCGCGCCGGGGGCCCCGCCTTGCCGTCCGCTAGAAGGCGTGGATGGCCTGAGCCGCCGTCTCATGAATCTCAAAGAGCTTGTGCAACTGAGTGATCTTGAAGATCTCGTAGATCTGGGGCCGGATGTTGGAGAGCTTGAGCCGTCCGTTTTTTTCGTTGACCTGGTTGCGGAGGGTGATGAGCATGCCGAGTGCGGCGGAGGAGAGGTGTTCGACGTTGTTGAAATTGAGGACGAGTCGGACCTGGGGCCGGTGCATGATCAAGCTGGAGAGTTCGTCGCCGATCTGGGCGATGGAGAGTTCCTCGAGGATCTTGCGGTCGGCGAACTCGACGACGAGAGCCTCGTCGGTTTCGTGGACATTGAGTTGCGCTTTGGGTTCGCTCATGCGCGCTCCTTGGGTCAAGAAAATCCCCAGCCTCGTCATTTAAGTCGGCGCCGCGGGCAGTGTCGAGCGAGGGGGGGGCCGCGCGCCGGGCGCTACTCGAAGAGGATCAGCCTCGGCTGCGGTGCGGCACAGCTCGAGGCGCACGTGCGAGAACGCCGCGCGCAGCGCC
>CAZNDQ010000433.1:0-4003 GCA_964571825.1 uncultured Planctomycetales bacterium
TGCGGCTGCACGGCGGCGACGACATGCGCACGGTCTGTGACGCCTACGGCGAGCTGATTCGCGGCGAGACGCTCGCCCGCGAACTGGCGGTCTCGGGAGATCGCCCCAACGCCGCACACGAGGTGCAGGTCAACGGCCAAGCCGTGCACATCGCCGTGCAAAAGGTGGGCTGAGGGAGCGATCCGCGCGGCGCGAGGCCATCATGGGGAGCGAGCGCTTACGAATCGGCGTGCTGATTTCCGGCGCCGGCCGCACCTTGCGCGGCCTCGCCGAGCAGGCGGCCCGCGGCGCGCTGGACGTCGACATTGCCGTTGTGATCAGCAGTTCCGCCCGCGCCCGCGGCGTCGAGTTCGCCCGCGGTGCCGGCCTGCCGTGCTTCGTCGTCGATCCGCGCGAGACGCCACGCCCGCGCTTTGACGAGCAGATCGCCGCGCTGCTCGACGAACACCGCGTTGGCCTCGTCTGCATGGCCGGCTTTCTCCACATGTGGCGGATCCCCGAGTGTTACGCCGGTCGCGTCATGAACATTCATCCGGCGCTGCTCCCCGCCTACGGCGGCCGCGGCTTTTACGGCAGCCGCGTGCATCGGGCCGTCCTCGCCGCCGGCGAGCGCGAAAGCGGCTGCACCGTGCACTTCGCCGACAACGAGTATGACCACGGCCCGATCATCCTGCAGCGCCGCGTCCCCGTCCTGCCCGACGACACCCCCGACAGCCTCGCCGCGCGCGTCTTCGCCGAAGAGCTGATCGCCTACCCCGAGGCCATCCGGCTCTTTGCCGCCGGACGGCTGCAGCTCGACAATGAGTGCGTCCGTATTCTGGCCGAGTGAATCCGGCGACGCGCGCCGGCCCGTGTGCGTCCGCCCCGACTCACGGTCTTATCCTGCCGCCCGCCCGTTCCCCGGCTTGAGCACCACGCCGCGCTCCGTCCGCCCCTCGACCACCACCTCCAACGGCCGCTCGAGCCGCACCAGTCGCAGCCACTGCGACTCGCGCGCCGCCGGCTGCGCATCGAGCCACGTCCAGTCGATGTGTCCCCCGGCCAGTCCCGGATTGATCGTCAGATACGAGATGCCCAGCGCCGTCAGATTCTGAAACAGGTGCGTCCCCTGCGACGGCGTCACCACGAAATCTTCGAGTTGTGTCTCGACGATCACCTGCGCCGTGCTGATCTGGTCCCAGTGAATCGGGATTCCCAGCCAGCGGTCCGACGAGCCCCAGCGTCCGGGCCCGATCAGCACGCAGCCGCGCCCCTCCTGCCGCAGCGACTCGTTCCACCGCCCGATCTCCGCCGCCATCTCCCGCGTCCGCGCCGAATCGAACGCCCCCGGCTTGACGTACAGCACATCGCGCAGGTCCTGCACCGTCCCGTTGCCCATTGCCCGCGTGCTGTAGCACACCGCGTCCGCCGGGTCGACGTCGTCGATCGGCCGCCCGCCCAGTGCCTCGCGCGCCACGCTCGGCCGGATCTGCAGAAACCCGAACTCCCGGCGCTCCGCCGTCAGATCGACCGCGAACTCGATCTCCACGCTGCACGCCATGCCCTTGCCCCCGATCTCCAGCAGCCAGACGAGGATTTCCGCCAGCGGAAAGAGGTCCTGCTTGAGGATCGGCGCGAACGTCACCAGGCGCGTTCCGCTCCGCCCGAGCCCGTCGTAGACGCGGTCGTTCTCCGCCGAATACACCGAGCCGACCAGCGTCAGCACGCCGTCCCGCTCGGCCTCTGACAGATCGAGTTGCAGCAGGTTCGCACTCGCATCGGGCGATGGAAACACCTCCGGCCGGCTGATGTCCAGCGCGTAAAACGCCCGTTGCGAGTGCCGGAGCAGGTGCTGCGTGTTGGGAAACTGTGGCAGGATGTGCGGGTGTTTCGGCGAAAACATCAGGCATTCGCCGCCCTCGACGACGGTCTTGCCGAGCCCCAGCGCCACGTTCGCCACGCCGTCCTCGGGCGCCATTTCGCTTGTCGGATAGAAGTTATGCGAGCGGACGACGCCGGAAAATGTCGGATAGAACCGTCCCCCGCGCGCGCTGCCGACGATCTGCTGCAGCACGACCGCCATCTTCTCGTCCTCGGGCCGGTTCGACGTCGCCGCCAGATACGCCCGCGAGCTGCGCAGGAACGTCGACGCGTACACCAGCTTGATCGCCTGGCAGAGCTGGGCCAGCCGCACGCCCAGCTCCTCGTGGTTGTTCGGCACCATGTGCGTCGAGTAGATCCCCGCCAGCGGCTGCTCCAGCGAATCCTCCAGCAGGCTGCTCGACCGCACCGCCAGCGGATAGCGCACATGCCGCAGAAACGTCTCCAGGTCGTCGAGCGTCGGCGAAGGCAGTTCCGCCGCCAGAAATCGTTCGATGATCAGCGCGTCGGACATGCCCGCCGAGACCGCTCCCCACAGCCCGTTGTCCGACATGTACTCGTCGAAGACGTCCGTCCCGACCACGGCGGTGTTCGGCACCTCGATCACGATGTCGCCGAACTTCGGCGCCTCTACCATTCGACGCAGCAGCGCGTTCATGAACGCCAGTCCGCGGCCCTTGCCGCCGATCGACCCGCCCCCGATCCGCGTAAACGTGCTGTCCGCCTCGAAGCGCTTGCGCGAGAAGTCCGCGACGATGCCGCCGCGGCTCTGCTCGCGGAACTTGGCCAGGCTCTCCAGCATGAACCGCCGCAGTCCCTCCACCGAACCGAACGTCGAGACCTGCTGCGGCCGGATCTTGAGCGCCAGCTCGAACTCCGTCCGTGCGAAGAGCCAGTTGGAGAAATGGTTGAACTGTGCGTGCCACGCCAGGCACTCGTCCGGTATCTCCGCCAGCCTCTCGGCGAAACTGCGCAGGTCGTGCGCCCGGCCCACCTCGCGCCCGTCCGGCATGTAGAAGATGAAGTCGCCGAACCCCAGATTGAACAGCATGAAGTTCCGCAGCGCCTGGTTGAGCTGCGGATCGTTCTTGTTGGCAAACCCGATCTGCATCGCGCGCGCTGCCTCGGCGTAATGCTCCTCAGAGGATTGCAGCAGGATCGGCATCGTCGGCTGGTCCTCCCGCACCCGCCGCGCCAGCTCCAGCCCCGCCTCGTCCTCGATCCTCCCTCCGCGCGGGAAGCGCACGTCCGAGATGATCCCCAGAGTCGACTCGGCGTACCGCGTGTACGTCTCCCACGCCTCCTCGAAGCTCGTTGCCAGCAGGATCTTCGGCCGCGCGCGCATCCGCAGCAGCCGATGCCGCGGATTCAGCCCCTCCGCCATCAGCGACTGCGTGAGCTTGACGACCTCCTGGTAGATCAGCGGCAGATAGCGCGAATAGGCGCGGACGGAGTTCTCGACCAGCAGAATGACGCGCACCTTGTTCAGCGCCACGTCGTGCTCGACGTTGAGCAGGTCTTCCGCGTACTTGAGGATGGAGACGAGGATGCTCGCGTCGCCCGTCCAGAGAAACGCCCGCTCGATGTCAGGCGATTCCCGCACGCCCTTGTGCCGCATCAGCTCGCGCGGCTCGTCGGCCAGCACGACGACCGGGATCCCGGGCCGGATCTCCTTGATCGCCCGCGCGAACTCCACGGGGTTTGAGTCCGCCAGCCGCGTCATCGTGATCACGAGGTCGAAGTCCTTCTGCCCCAGCAGCTCCAGCGCCGCCTGCGCCGTCGAGACGCGCGTCACCGCCGGCGTGTGGCTCAGGTTCATCATCATGTATTCGCTGGTGATCAGCTCGGTCAGCAGGCCCTCCTCCTCGATGATGAACGAGCCGTAGAGGCTGCTCACCAGCAGCACGTTCTGCACCCGATGCGGCATCAGCGAATGAAAACCGCCCAGCAGCGTATCGAGGTTCTCGGGCATGGACTTGTTGCGCGGCTCGCTCATGAGCGAAATGAGGCTCCATCGGGGTGCATCGCGGCGCGGGCCCGCGCCCGATCGCCCGCGCTGGATTCAAGCTGCCCCCGCAGGCAGTGTCAAACCGCGGCCGCTGCCGCGGCCTGCGCTCGCGCATGGAAGCGGCGCAGCACGCGC
>CAZNDQ010000434.1:0-4003 GCA_964571825.1 uncultured Planctomycetales bacterium
CGATCAGGAAGGAGCAAGCAATGAAGCATTCGAAACGCGCCGGCGCGTACGCCGCAGCACTGGCCCTGGCCCTCGCGGCCGCCACGCCCTCGTTCGCGGCGGGCGGCGCCGGTGGTGGTGGCGGTCCCGGCGGCGGCGCGGGCCCTGGCGGCGGTGCCGGGCCCGGGCCTGGAGCCGCGACCAGCGCGGGCCCGGGCGCCGGAAAGGGTTCGCCGGCGATGGGGCAGACGAAGTCGGCCCAAGAGCGCGCGCGCGAGGAGCAGCGGATGCGCGAGCGTGAGCGCGCGCGACAGCATCAGCCTGGGACCGGCCAGCAGACGCAGCAACAGACCCAGACTCAGCAGCAGACGCAGACCCAGCAGCAAACCCAGACGCAGCAGCAGAAGTAGCGTCGAACCCGGCCCGGCCGCTCGCCGGGCCGGGCAACGCCGGCCGGCGCGCGCTGTCCGCCGGCCGGCGCCAATTCCAGTACCTGCAGTGGCGCAGTTGACGGCGATCAACGTGGCCGGGGCGCTTCGCGTCAACATGGCCGCGTTGTCGGGGGCGCGACCGCCGGTTTCGGGTCGCGCCCTTTCGTTGGTGTCGAACCACTGCAGGATCGAATAAAAGTCCAAGAGCAGCACCAAGTTTCACTGGGGCGCCCTGGGCGCTCTGATGATCGCCGACGTAGCCTGCGCGGCGACCCAGACCACCATCCACACGCCGATCCCGATCGGCGACGGCGGCAACGACGACAAGCCGAAAGTCCAGCGCGGCGACGACGGGACACTGGTCGTCGTCTACGGCGACAGTCCGGACGGCGCCGGCGATCCTGGTCGTGGCGCGCTGTCACGCGGCAACTACGCTCGCCCCCCGCCGGTCGGAGGATCGGCTGCCGCGTGGCGGGACGCCCTCCCCGGCACACTCAGTTTTTGCTAAAAGTCAAGAATGCTGACGGAGCTTTCGTCAGCATCAACAGGCCCGGAACGCGCGGCCCGCGAAAGCGGACGGCGCGTTTTTGCTGGGTCAACCGTGCCGCAGGCACGGCAACGGTGTCCAGTCACTTTCGACACGAAGCAGGAACCCATGAAGCATTCGAAGAGCAGCAAGACCCGCTGGCTCGCCCTGGGCGGGCTGGCGGTTGCGGGCGTCGCGTATGCGGCCACGCAGATCACGATCGGGGAGCCGTTCTCGTTGAGCAGCGGCGACAATGGTCACAAACCGAAGATCCAGCGCGCGGGCGACGGCACGCTGGTGGTCGTCTACGGCGACTCGCCGGCCGGGGCACAGGACGTCTACGACGTCAAGGCCAGGGCCGAGCGCAAGGCGCGCGACATCTTCGTCCAGACCTGCAAGCCCGATGCGACGAAGACCTGTGACCGGTCGTCCGACTGGACGGCGCCGAAGAACCTGTCGAACTCGGCGCTGAAGTCGACGATGCAGTCGCAGTGGCGCGGCAAGAACGATCCGACGCTTCTGCCTTTCTACGGAGACATCGACAAACCCAACATCAAGACCAGCGGCCCGGTCATGGTGGTGACCTGGGTGAGCAAATACTGCCCGGACGACGACGTCTCCGACGCGACGCCCCCGGCGGACGGTGCGCAGAATCCGATCCAGCGCGCGATTCGCTACCTGGAGCTGGAAGAGCGGGTCATCCCCTTCTCCTGCGCCTGGACAGCGTATTCGCTCGACAGCGGCAAGAACTGGAGCGCGGCGAAGCAGCTGAGCAACGGCGAGCGTGACGCCAAGCAGGATTCGAGCGCCGGCGGTTTCAACACCGAAACGCGCAAGGGTCAGATCGCGATCTCCTGGCAGGAAGACCCCCAGGGCCTGCAACTCGGCGAGGCCGATGGCCCGGGCGACGGCGGATCCGGCGCCAAGGTGAACGGCGGTACCGACGTCTGGTACACCTATGCCAACGTCGACCTGAACGCCGCTGACGCGGCCGACAGGTTCAAGTGGGCTGCGGCGGGTGGCGAGTCCGGTGCCTTCGGCTACCGGATCACCGACAACGTGACAGGCACGGGCATCGAAGGCCAGCTGAACCCCATCTTCGATGCGAACGGCAACAACGTCGATCCCGATCTGCTCCAGAAGGGCCGTGCCGGCGCCTCGCGTCCGAACATCGGAATGGTGAGCGGAAACACGATCATCGCCTATGAAGAGACCAAGGGATCCGAAGGTCTTGCCGAAGGCAAGTTCGTTCGCTATCACACCTTCCCTTTCAGCCAGCCGCCGGCGACCGCCGACGCGAAGGCAGGCTGCATCATCAGCAACCCGCTGAAGAACGCGCGACGCGTGCGCTTCCTGACGCAGAGCGCTGCCGATGCAGGCGCCGATGGCATCCACGTCGCGGTCTTCTGGAAGGAAGGCATCTACGACAAGGGCGGTCCGTCCGACATCGTGGTGCGCCGCGCCATGGGTGGCATCACGGCGGCGAAGATGCAGCCGGCGGTCGATGCAGGTTGCGCCACGTCGGATTTCGACGCGGCCATGCTGCTGCGAAACGAGCAGGCCGAAAACCTCAGCAGCCGTGTGTCGACGGTCACCGCCGCTGACAACGGCCTGACCGACGATACGGAACGGGTCTATGCGGAGAATGCGCTGGCGCACCGCGGCGTGCTTCGCGGCCCCGACCTGTGGATCGGCTTCAACTACACCGCCGATCTGGTCAAGATGTGGGCACAACTCGACAACTACAACTTCTGGGTGCGGAAGTACACGCTCGGAAGCGGCTGGAGCCTGCCGAGGAACGTGACCAACATCACCGACAAGCGGATCAACGTTCGCGAGCCGCGCTTCTTCGGTACGCCGAACAGCAACACCAACGCGGGGTTCTGCGACAACGCCGATCCGGCGCTCGCAACGAAGCCCGAGTTCTGTCAGGACCGCAACGCGGTGTTGCTCGCCTGGGGCACGCAGGAGAACGTGTCGCCCTACGATCCGGATGGGGGCGATGACCTCGGCATCTACATCACGGCCAGCCGCGACGGCGCCGAGACCTTCGCCGAACCGGTGCGCTATTCGACCGCGAAGGGGAGCCTCTTCGATGACGACGAGTCGGCCTTCGAGGCGCAGATCGTGACGCGACCGGACGGCAAGCAGTTCTACGGCGTGTGGAACCAGTTCAATGCGGTCACCAAGGCCACGGCAGCCGAATACGCCAGCGGCGACGTGAAGATCGTCGCCGACCCGGTGGTGCCGCCGATCAGCGGCGGCGGCGGTGGCGGCTGCACGATCGCCACCGGCGACGCGCCGCTCGACCCGACGTTGCCGCTGCTCGCGGCACTGGGCCTGGGCGGTCTCGCACTGCGGCGGATGAGCACGCGTCGCAGCTGATCGAAGCCTCTCCTCCGGCGGGATCCACGGATCCCGCCGGCCACGGGGCGCGAGCCGGAAACGGCGAGCGCCCTTTTTTTTCGTCTGCACGCCACGAGTGCGATCATCCGTTCCATGCCCGACCCGACACTGCGGCGCGAACACCCCACCCTCGCACAGGAATGCGGGCTCGGGCGACCGCGCCCGCCGATGCTCGGCTGGCCTGCGGACGCGCACCTCGCGGTCGCCGCACTCGCGGCACTGCCCGTCTGGGCCGTGCTGGGGATTGCGTTCGGCGAGCGGATCGCGGCACCCGCGCACTGGATCGGCTGGCTCTCGCTGATCGTGATCCAGCCTGCGATCGAGGAGCTGGTGTTCCGCGGCGTGCTGCAGGGGCAGTTGCTCAGGCTCACCGCGGGACGCCGGCTCGGCCCGTTGACGCTGGCCAACCTGGTCACGACGAGCGGATTCGCCGCGATGCACCTGATCACCCAGCCGCCGGGCTGGGCGCTGGCGGTAGCCGTGCCTTCGCTGGTGTTCGGGCACCTGCGCGAGCGCTTCGGCAGCGTCTGGCCCGCGATCGCGATGCACGCTTTCTACAACGCGGGATTCGGCTTGGCGGCCGGGCTGGCGCGGAGCTGAGGAGGCGCTGGAGCGGGTGAAGGGAATCGAACCCTCGTATGCAGCTTGGGAAGCTGCCGTT
>CAZNDQ010000435.1:0-3987 GCA_964571825.1 uncultured Planctomycetales bacterium
GTTTCCTCTCGGCGACCTCGGTGGTAAGACCTTCTGTCTTCCGTCCGGTACACCGGACTGCTCCACTTCGTCACTTCGTTACTTCGTCACTTCGTCACTTTGTTGAGGCGCGGAATCGCGCGCCCAAAGCGCGCCCAGACCCGGCCTTGAGCGCACCCAAAAAATTCTGTTTTTTTGCTTTCAACAACTTCTGAAAGAAAAACTTCAAATTTCCGCCGCCCCGAGGCGCCTCGATAACCGCTTGTCCGGGCGAATCTTACGCACCGCGCGCATCGCCCGCGTGCGCCGCAGCCCGCCGGCGCCCGAAAAAAGGTCACACACCCGATGATCTTGCTAGTCACTAGCCACTAGCCACTAGCCACTTGTTTTATAGGACTTACGCGACCCCCCGCGCGAAAAACAAGTACTTACGGCAATCCAGCCGCGTTCGGAAAATAAGGACTTACGCGCGATCCCGCCCGACGTGAAATAACGACTTACGGCGCCCCCCTCTTGCTCGTCGCGAGCCACTGGCCACTGGCCACTTCTTCGCGTGCCACCGTTCACTGGCCACTGGTTTTGCGGCCGATGACGCAGATCCCCTCCCGGTCCGCCAGCTTCACCATCTCCTCCCGCTCCACCATCACCGTCACCCCCGCCTCGACCACCAGCGCCTTGCACCCCGCGGCCGCCAGGTTGCGGATCGTCTCCGGGCCCACCGTGGGCACGTCGAACCTCATATCCTGACTGGGTTTAGCCACCTTGATCAGCGTCCACCCCCCCACCTTACACAGCGCCCCCGCCCGCCGGATCAGCTCGTCCGTCCCCTCGATCGCCTCCACCGCGATCACCTCCCGCTCCTTGACCGCGATCGACTGCCCGATGTCCAGCCGGCCGATCTCCCGTGCGATCGGCCAGCCGAACTCGACGTCCTCGAGTACGCCCGCCCGCGGCGGCGTCCGCGTCATAACCCCTTCCGGCGCCATGGCTTCCGCGCAGTATCGCACGCAGTCGCTCAAGACGATCCCCCTCTCCGCCATCTCGTCGGCCACCGCGCCGAGGATCGAGTCATTTCGCTTGTCCCGTGCCCGCAGGAACCACACCCGCATGCTCGTCAAGTCCGGCAGGTAGCGGAGGATACGAAACCGCCCGTACATGTCGGCCTTGCGCACCGACCCCGCCAGGATCGCCTCGCGCACCCCCTCGCGCCGCAGCAGCCGGATCCATCGACCCAGCCGCACCACCCCGCTCCAGTACGCCCGGTCGCCCAGCGCCACAACTTCCGGGCTGGCAAAGCCTTGCAGGCCGACGACGACCACGCGCCGCCCCTGCCCGCGCGCGCCGCGGATCACCATCTCCGGGAACTTCCCCGCCCCGGCGATGACTCCCAGCGGCCGCTGCGCCGTCGAGTCCGCCGTCGTTCCCGCGTCCGCCGCCATGCATCTGTAACTTGCTTTTCAGACTGGACTTGCCACTCACGCCCGCCCAACCGGCCGGCCCGCTTTCCGCGTCCGCGCCTCGGCCGCGCCCGTCGGCGCCGCCTCCCCTTTGCCCGCCACTCGTCGCAGCTCCGCGATCTGCCCCTGCAGCTCGGCCATCAGCGTTTCCATCTCCCGCAGCCGCTGCCGCATCTCCGGCAGCCGCTGCACCGTCGCAAACTGCCGCTTGGCGTCGGCGATCGGCACGGCCGGCGTCCCCAGCATCGTCACGCCGGGCGGCACGTTGTTCGTAACGCCTGCTTTGGCACCGACTACCGCGTCATCGCCGATCGTGATGTGGCCAACGACGCCCGCCTGCCCGGCCATCGTCACGTGCTTGCCCACCTGCACCGAACCCGCCAACCCCACCTGCGCCACCAGCAGGCAATCGGTGCCGATCTTGGTCCCATGGCCGATCGCCACCAGGTTGCTGAACTTACTGCCGGCGCCAACGACCGTTGCGCCCATCGTCGCCCGGTCGATCGTGCAGTTCGCCCCGATCTCGACGTCGTCGCCGATCTCCACCCGCCCGATCTGCGGGATTTTGATCCACTTCTTGTTTACCGGGGCGTAGCCGAGCCCGTCCTCGCCGATGACCGTCCCGGCGTGAATCGCCACCCGGTTGCCCAGCACGGTGTTTTCGTAGATCACCACGTTCGGATAGAGCGTCACGTCGTCGCCGATCACGCAGCCCGAGGCCACGTAGCAGCCCGGATACACGGTCAGGTTGCGGCCGGCGATCACCCGGTCGGCGATCGTCGCGTGCGGTCCGACGTTCGCCCCTTCGCCAAGCTGTGCGCTGGGCGAGATGCTCGCCGACGGCGAAACCCCCCACCGCGGGTGCTGCCGGTGCCCGTGGAGCCGCACCATCAGCGCCGTAATCGCCGCGTACGGGTCTTCGGTGCGAATCAGGCTCCGGCCGTTGGCGGCTTCCGTATTCCCGGGGACCACGACCGCCGAGGCCCTGGTCGTCTCCAACTGCCGCAGGTACCGGGGGTTCGCGAGAAAACTGATCTGGCCCTTCCGCGCCTCCTCCAGCGTGTTGACCGAGGAGATTTCCGTCGCCGGATTGCCGACCAACTCGCACGGCATCCCCTGCGTCTGGAGGAAATCCGCGATCTGCTTGAGGGTCATTGACATGCCGACCGTGTCCGCGCGGCGCCGCGCCGCCGCCGTATAAACCCGGATATCATCGGGCCTTCGGCTCCCCCTGTCAACGCAAAAGCGCCGCAGAATTGCCTTGTTTGACAGCGGGTCCTGCAGGGCGCCCCGGCAATGGGGCTCACCGCCAGAATTGCCACCATTTCCGGGCTGCCGGGCGGGCACGCTGTTCGCCCGGCCGGGGCAGACGCGCCAGTTTCGCCACCAGGCTCGACCGGATGTACTGCTCCGGGTGGTCCCGCAGACGCCGACGCGCCCGAGGGGAAAAAAACGCCGATTTCGGCGGCATTTCGTTTTCGTCGTCGTAAAACCTGAGCGCCTCCGACAGGCATTCCGCCGCCTCCACCTGCAACTCGCGCCTCTCCCCGCGACTCGACGCGCGCTCGGCCGCGCTGAGGATCATCTGGTACAGCGTGACCCAGCCCGCCACGTCAATGAGTTGCGATGGGCGACCGGTCGGGTTGATCCGGCGCTCGCCGGTGCCGGGTACGGCCGGCAACTCCTCCGCCGCGACGTGAAACAGATACTCCCGCACGCGCCCGCATTGTCCGCACCGCGTCGTAAGTGTCGTGCATGCTTCCCCGCCAACCTGTTCGCGCAACGTTCCCTTGACCTTGAGCGGTCCCTGCTCGCAGACGTCGCAATGCTGTACGGTGACAAACAGGTAGGCTTCGGCCAAGCTCGCAGCTCGCAACGGCCGACGATCGTCCAGACGTTCGCTCCCGGAGCCGCTCATCCTGCTTTCGGCCGATGGGTCCGTTCCGGACATCGCGTGGCTGGACCCCTGGAAATGTCGCGCGGTCATTCGTCTTCGTTCGACGCGGTTTCGTCTTCGGGCGAATCGTCGTTTGGTTCGTCCGTTTGCGGCTCGCCGGAATTGGCGTCGCCCTCATCTGCCGGCGCCGCCTCGCTCTCATCGTCCGCCGCCGGCGCTTCGCCCTGGTCGCCTTCGGCGTCCTCGACCGGCGCAGCGTTATCGTCCGAGGGTGCTCCGTCATCAGCCGAGGGCTTGACCGGCCCCTCGTCCTCATCGGCAACCGCGTCGTCCGGCATGTCGCCGGCGTGCTCATCCGGCGCGGGCTGATCCGTGTGCTCGTCGGTTGATGTGGGCGAGGGTGTCAGCCGCTGCGGCCCCTGCCGCCGGGGCGGCGCCGTACCCGGCTCGCGGTAGGGCGGCAACTCGACGGATTGCGCCCGGCTGCCTGCGATCACTGAGGCATCGGTGAACATGCGGCCGGTTGGCAGGAGCGGCCGTTCTGGCGTCCCGAGATTGTAATTGTGCGTTGGTGGCGGTTCGGTATCCCGGCACCCGCACAACCCCAAAACCAGCACCAGGAAGAGCCGCTTCATCGCATCAGATCCCAGTCGA
>CAZNDQ010000436.1:0-3986 GCA_964571825.1 uncultured Planctomycetales bacterium
GGATCTACATCGGCACACAGGGGATTTTGCAGGGGACGTACGAGACGTTCGGGGCGCTGGCGCGCAAGCATTTCGGCGGGACGCTGCGCGGGCGGCTGGTGGTGAGCGGCGGGCTGGGCGGCATGGGCGGCGCGCAGCCGCTGGCGGCGACGATGAACGAGGGCGTGTTCATCGGCATCGACGTGGATGCGGCGCGCATCCAGCGGCGACTCGACACGCGCTATTGTGATCGGATGACCGTATCGCTCGACGAGGCACTGGGTTGGGCGGGCGAGGCGCAGCGCGCCGGGCGCGCGCTGTCGATCGGGCTGGTCGGCAACTGCGCGGACGTCATCCCCGAACTGGCGCGGCGGCGCGTGGTGCCAGACGTGCTCACCGACCAGACCTCAGCACATGATCCGCTGAACGGATACGTGCCGAACGGGATGACGTACGAGGCGGCGCTGAAGCTGCGCGCGGCCGACCCCGATCGCTACATCGCCGAGGCGATGCGGAGCATGGTCGAGCATTGCCGGGCGATGATCGAGCTGCAGGCGCTGGGCGCAGTGACATTCGACTACGGCAACAACCTCCGCGGGCATGCGCTGGAGACGGGGCTGACGAACGCGTTTTCGTTTCCGGGGTTCGTGCCGGAGTACATCCGGCCGTTGTTCTGCGAGGGGCAGGGGCCGTTCCGCTGGGCGGCGCTCTCGGGCGACCCGGCCGATATCGCGCGGACGGACCGCGCGGTGCTGGAGACGTTTCCGCAGAATGAGCATCTGTGCCGGTGGATCCGGCTGGCGGGGGAGCGCGTGGCGTTTCAGGGCTTGCCGGCGCGGATCTGCTGGCTGGGCTATGGCGAGCGCGATCGGATGGGACTGATCTTCAACGACCTGGTGCGGCGCGGGGAGGTGTCGGCGCCGATCGTCATCGGGCGCGACCATCTGGACTGCGGGTCGGTGGCCTCGCCGAACCGCGAGACGGAGGCGATGAGGGACGCCAGCGACGCGATCGCCGACTCGCCGACTCTCAACGCGCCGGTGAAGACCGCTTGCGGCGCGAGCTGGGTCTCGGTGCACCACGGCGGGGGCGTGGGGATCGGGTACGCGATCCACGCGGGGCAGGTGATCGTCTGCGACGGGACGAAGGAGGCGGACGAGCGGTTGAAGCGCGTGCTGACGGCCGACCCGGCGATGGGGGTCATCCGGCATCACGACGCCGGGTATGAGCGGGCGACGCAGATCGCGCGCGAACGCGGTGTGCACATACCGGGGCTCACGGCCAAGTGAACACCCTGATCGAGAACATCGGCGAGTTGTGCGTCGTGCCGCGGGGGCCGGTGGGCGGCGCGCGGATGGGCGAAGTGCTGCGCGTGCGCGGGGCGGCGCTGGTCGTCGAGGATGAGCGGATCGCGTGGTACGGGCCGGCGGGGGAGCGGCCGGGGGAGCTGCGCGTCGACGAGCGCTTTGACGCGGGCGGCGGCTGTCTGGTGCCGGGGCTGATCGACTGTCACACGCACGTCGTGTTTGCCGGGATGCGCGACGACGAATTCGTGATGCGCAACGCGGGCAAGTCGTATGCCGAGATCGCGGCGGCGGGGGGCGGCATCCGCACCACAGTCAATGCGGTTCGCGCGGCGACGCGCGCGCAGCTCGTCGAGCTGGCGCGGCCGCGGCTGGCGCGGATGCTCGCCGGGGGCGTGACGACGGTCGAGGTGAAGGGCGGGTACGGGCTGACGGTGGCGGATGAGGTGAAGATCCTCGAAGCGGCGCAGGAACTGGGCGCGGTGCAGCCGGTCGAGATCGTCGGCACCTGGCTTGCAGCGCACGTTGTGCCGAAGGATCGGCGCGATGAGCGCGAGGCGTACCTGCGTGAGACGCACGCGGACGCGGTGCTGGCGGACGTTCGCGCGCGGGGGCTGGCGGAGTTCGTCGACGTCTTTGTCGAGGCGGGGGCGTTCACGGTCGAGGAGGGGCGGTTTGTGCTGGAGGCCGGGCGGCGGCACGGGCTGCGCGGCAAGGTGCACGCCGAGCAGCTATCGAATACCGGGGCGACGGCGATGGCGGCGGCGCTGGGCGCGGTGTCGGCCGATCACCTGGAGTTTGTCGATGACGAGGCGATTGCGTCGCTGCGTACGCACGGCACGATCCCGGTCGTGCTGCCCGGCTGCTCGCTGTTCCTCAACTCGGCGCCGGCGCCAGCGCGGCGGCTGATCGAGGCGGGGCTGCCGCTGGCGCTGGCCACTGATTTCAATCCCGGTTCGTCGATGATCGAGTCGCTGCAACTCATCCTGGCCTTCTCTTGTGTGCGGCTGGGGCTGACGCCGGCGGAGGCGCTGGTGGCCTGCACGGCCAATGCCGCGGCCGCGCTGGCCCGCGCCGACCGCATCGGCCACATCGCCGTCGGCGCGCAGGCCGACCTCGCGCTGGTGGATGTACCGCGGCTCGAGGCCTGGCCGTATCAGGTCGGGCGGAACTGCGTGCGGGCCGTCTGGAAGCGCGGGCGGGTGGTGCACTCGGCGGCGTAGGCCGCCTCGGCGGTCCGGACTCCATTCCCGCGTGATGTGGCAACGCGGCACGCGCGGTACGTCATTTCGCACAAGGGCAGCGGATAACACGGTTTTCAGCACTGGCAGTGCGCCCCGGGCCGGCACAGGGCGGGGTGCGCTGGATCGCAAAGCAATGCACGCACCTGGCACGCCGATAACGAAACTGGTGCGGTGCGCCCGCGGTTGGCCGACCGGCCGCGCGGTAGGCGCCAATGTCATATTGAATAGGCGAGTGCGACTAGCCCATTTGGGCGGGTGTGCGGGAAGCGGGTCAAGGGGCTGCCGGTGGATCGGATGCGCATGAGACGAGCGCTGGGCGAGAGCCGCTGGGCGCAGGGTCTGGCGATGGCGGTGGGGTGGTGGGCGGCGATCGGCCCGGCGGGACTCTCCCGCGCGGCGGACGACGCGGGCGCAGCCGTGGACGTGCCGCTGTCCGAGCGGCGGCTGGTGAAGCTGTTCGATTTCGACGAGCCGAACAACCACGAGCCGATCCCAATGTTCTGGCTGAAGCACCGCGGGGAGGGGTTTCCAAACTACGCGGCGGGGCGATTCGACCTCGAGGTCGGACACGAGTCGGGGCCGTCGTTCTATCTATCCGCGAACGGCGCGAACGTTGCGTACTACTACTATTCGCGCGACATCCCGATCAAGCACGGCAGCGACTACCTGGTGCGCGGCTGGATTCGCGGCGACGGGCTGCGCGCGGCGCGGGCGTGCATCGGCGCGTACTACATGGACCGGCTGGGGCAGAAGGTGCGCGACAGCGAGCGGACGAGCGTGCTGGTCGGCGGGCCGGGCGCAGCGCCGGGCGAGTGGACGCCGATCGAGGTGTTTCTGCCGGCGCCGGACGGGCCGGAGCGGATGATCGGCATCGCCTGCTACGTGCTGCAACCGGCGCAGTGGGACACGTCACCGCCGGCGCCACGGGCGATCGAGGAGATCGACATTGCAGTGGGCGCGTGGTTCGACGACATCAGCGTGACGCGGCTGCCGCGGCTGCGGCTGTCGACGGCGAGTGCGTCGGGGGTGTTCGGGCCGGACGAGACGCCGGTGTTGCATGCCGAGGTGCATGATCCGGACGGGTACGGGGTGCGGGCCGAGCTGCGGATTCTGGCGGCCGACGGGTCGGAGGCGGCGCGGCGGGCGCTGGAGATCCGTCACGGTGCTCAGGCGTCCGAGGCGCAGACGATTGCGCTGCCGGAGCTGGCGCCGGGGTGGTATCGCGCGTCGCTGGACATCCATTCGGCGACGTTCGAGATGCCGTCGCGGACGATGGCGTTCGTGCGGCTGGGGCCGGCGCCGGGGGAGGCGGATGCGGGCCGAGGGAAACGGTCACCGACAGCGCGGAGCGGTTTCGGGCTGGCGCTGCCGGACTATGTTGCGGGTGCGTGGCCGGTGGTCGGTCGGCTGACGGCGCAGCTCGGCAACGTGGATGTGAAGCTGCCGTTGTGGTCGAGCG
>CAZNDQ010000437.1:0-3977 GCA_964571825.1 uncultured Planctomycetales bacterium
GCACGTCGCACACTGCTCCGTCACCAGCGCGTGCGGCGAGTTCATCGACGGCACCAGCGGAGACGTGTCGTCCGGAATCGGCATCTCCCCAACGAAGATATTGGCCTGGATGCTGTGGTGCGGCCCGCGCGACGAATCCGTCCACTTCCGCCCGCGGCTGTGATGGCACTGCCCGCAGATGTTGAACCGCTCCGGATTCGTCGTGTCCGCCACCGTGTTCGACGCCACCGGATACGCCACTTCGCGGAAACGCAGCTGATAGTCCCGCCCCGAATCCGCAAACGGCGCGTTCCCCGTCCGCCGGTGCGGATCGTGGCAGATCGCGCACGTGATCGCGTTCATCTCCTCCCGCGCCACGTCTTTCAGATAGTCGTCCGCCACGGCCTCCCCGCGCACGAATGCCAGGTACCGGAAATCGCCCGAGTGGCATGTGCCGCAACTGTTGAGGCTCGTCCCTCCCGTAAAGCTGTTCGCCGGGCTCTCCGTCACCAGCGAATGCCCCGCCTCACTCCACTGCTCAAAGTTCGGATGGTGGCTCCCCTGGTGGCATTTCCCGCAAACCGAGGCGGAGATGTCGATCACCGGCCGCAACTCCTCGATGTTCACGTTTGTGGCGTGGTCACGCCCCGGCCCGTGGCAGCTCTCACACCCGACACCCGCCAGCACGTTCGTCGTCGCCCGGTCGACGAAGCCGCCCTCCTCGCCAAAGCCGACCGTATGGCAGCCCAGACAGGCCGAATTGGTGCCCTGTCCGATCGCCTCCAGCGTCTCCAGCGCGCGGCTGTGCAGCGTCCCCAGCCAGTTCGTGTGGTAGTTCGAGTGGCACTGGCTGCAACGCTCCGACCCGACGTATTTCCCCGTCACCGCGCTGTTGCCCGGCCCGATCGGATCCATCGGATCGTTCGGATCTCCGCCGTTGTTCCCCTGCGGCTCGCACATCATGCCCGGCATGACCGCGACCGCCGTGAAGAGAAACGCTGCCAGGACCATGCGACTTCGGCCGAGTGTGCGAACTGTCTCGAAAAGTTTCATGATTCTTCCTCTGCCTGCCGTCGAACGTGAAGGCCGCCTGCACACTGTACACTGCATCGAATGTCGTGTCCGCCGGCGGTCGGAGGCCCGATTCGCGATGAGCGCGCCTGCCGCCATTCTTCGACACTCACGCCTGTCCGATGCAGGCAGCGAACATGCGCAAGTTTGCCCACGAGACTGGCGCAACGGCATCCGCAATCCGCAGCACGTTCGCGCTGCCGCGCCTGCATCAACTCTGGTCGTCCGATGGGTTCACCGCACCGCGCCGGGCCGACGCTGATATCGTCGGGGTCCCGGAGGTCGTGCCGGCCAGTGCGCGGCGAACCGCTTTCCGACCGCCGAACAAAACAAGCATTCACTGTGCCAGAGCCGTTCCCGGACCGGTTTGAACTCCGCGGCGGGCACACTGGTCGGCGGATCATACGCTGAACCACCCTCGCGCGAGCCCGAATGATGGGTTTCCGCTGCCCTACGCCGGGTACCGCGCCGACCGGCCCGAATCTCCCCGTCCGCCACGCTGGGACTTTCCGCACAAATCTCTGTGAAAACCCGCACAACTCAGCGCGGATGCGTCAAGGGCACACATGATGGGACGTTAGATAGACCGAACCGGAGCAGAGGAGTGACAAGAGATGCCCCGTCGACGCCACATTCATGCCAGCGACCGCAGCGCCTCCATCGCCCGCTCCACCTCCGCCTCGTTGTTGAGCAGGCTCGGCGCCAGACGCGGATAGCTCACGCGGTACGGACTCGTGCTCGCCACGATCCCGTGCTCGCGCAGCCGCGCCAGCACTTCCTCGCCGCTCCGCCCCGCCGCCTCGAAGCAGATAATCCCCGCAGACAATTCCTCGCTCCGCGGCGTGTGCACCCGGATGTGCGGCATCGCCGCCATCGCCTCCTTCGCCAGCGTGTTCAGCGCATGGATCCGCGCCTGCACCCGTGCCTTGCCGAGCTGCAGGTGAAACCGGAACGCCTCCCCCAGCGCCCACCGATGCTCGAACGAATGAAACCCCCCCGGCGTCATCAGGTCCCCCGGCACCACCTGCTCGCGCGAGATCTCCCCCAGCCACACGCCGTAGTTCGCGCCGAAACTCGGGATGATCGCCGCGGCGCGCTCCCACGCCTCCGCCCGGCCCCACACCACCCCCGTCCCCCGCGGGCCGAAAATCCACTTGTGCGTCCCCGCCACGAAGAAGTCGCAGCCCAGCCCCTCCATCGTCACGTCTTCGATCCCGAACCCGTGCACCCCGTCGACGCAGAACAGCACCCGCTCCGCCGGCACGCGCGAATCGTTGATCCGCCGCAGCGCTGCCGCCATCGCCGCCAGCGGCAGCTTCACTCCCGTGCTCGAATGCACCCACGTCACCGCCAGCACACGCGTGCGCTCGCCGATCGCCGCCGTCGTCCGCGCCACGATCTCCTCGACCGACGCCTGCGCCGGATCGTCGTACAGCGCCACTTCCCGCACGGCCGCCCCCGTCCGCTCCGCCCGATGCCGCAGCGCCATCTGCGTCGAGTAGTGATCGTGCGTCGTGCTCACGAACTCCTCACCCGCCGCCAGTCGCAGGCTGCCGTACACCAGGCCGAGCCCCATCGTCGTGCTGTCCGTCAGCGCGATCTGCTCCGGCTTGGCGCCCATGTACTCGGCCGCGGCTGCCCGCACGCGCTCGTCCGCCCGACCGGCGTGCTCGTGCCAGTAATCCACCGGGTTCGCGTCCAGCGCCGCGCGGTGCTGCGCGATCGCCTCCGCTACCGGCCGCGGGTGCGCCGCCAGCAGAAACGTCGCGAAGTGCGCGTACGTCCGCGTCAACGGAAACTGCTCGCGCACCCAGGCCCAGTCGCCCGGCCGCGCCGCTTCGGCCGCCCCCTCGCGCACCGGCGCCTTCTCCGTGCCCGCCTCCGGCTCCGCCCACGCCGCCGCCGTCAACGCCCCCAGCGACAGCCCCGCCTGCTGCAGGAATTCCCGCCTCCGCATCATTGATCTCCTCAATTGGAACTGGCGGCCCGATGCTCCAATCAATCATTATACCGTATGACCCGCGCCCGGCCGGTTTCCCGGCGCCGCGTCTCTTTCCGTGTAGACATCGCCGCAATCCGCCGATAGGATCGAAGTATGTTCGGGCGGGCCGGTTCCATTCTGCTCTGCGCCATGACCGCATTCTGCCCGGCGCTCTGCGCCGCCGAACTGGCCGGCCACGCTGACGATCACGCGCATCCGCTGCTCGCCGACAACGCGCATTCGCACCCGCAGAACCACGTCCCCCACCACGAGCACGACTCCAACGGCGACCCCGTTCCTTACGCGCAGCACACCTGCATCTGCTCCGGCAATTCGCTCACCTCGCCCGTCGTCCAGATTCCGCAGATGCTCCCGCTGGCCATCGCCGCCCCCGACGTCGATCTGCGGCCCGCCGCCCTGGCCCGCTTCGTCGCCGGCCCCGCACGCTCCGCGCTCACCGATCCCGGCGGCGCTCCACGCAACCTCCCGCTCCTCATCTGATTCTCATCCATCGCATCGTCCATCCGTCGCCATGCGCCGGCTGCGCATGATGGCCTCGCTGTCGACCGGTTTTTTTCGCACCGCGCACGGGAACCGCCCGTCGCGCACACGGACCAATCGGAACACACGGCATGAACCGCACGTTGCTGCTGCTGGCTTCGCTGGCCGCCGCGCTGGCCGCACTCGGCGGCTGCGCCACCGTCGATCCCCGCGCTGACTATGACCGCACCGAGCAACTCGTCGAGTCCGCCGTCGGCGCCGCCCCCGACTTCGCCGCGGAAGGCGCTGAGCGCGACGCCGCCGTCGCCGACCTCCTCGCCGGCGGCCTCACCGCCGCCGAAGCCGGCCGCCTCGCCCTGCTCCACGATCCCCAACTCCGCGCCGAACTCGACCGCGTCGGCATCGGCCACACCGACGTCACCCAGTCCGGCCTCTACTCCAATCC
>CAZNDQ010000438.1:0-3969 GCA_964571825.1 uncultured Planctomycetales bacterium
CGTCCGGCACGCTGTTCCTGTTGCAGTCGTTCCCGTCCTGTTCGCACTCGTCGGGCACGCCGTCGAAATTGCAGTCCGCCGAGCATTCGCCGCGTTCGGGACCTTCGCATAAATCGCAGTCGTCCGGCACGCCATTCTCGTTGCAGTCCTCTTCGCACTCGTCCGGGATCCAGTTGTCGTTGCAATCCTCCGAGTCGCCGAAGTCGATGTCGCAATCGTCAGGAATCCCGTTCTCGTTGCAGTCGTTTTCGCCTAGTTGACACTCGTCCGGGATCAAGTCCGCGTTGCAGTCGCGGCTTGTCGCTTGTGCAGCCGGCGCGCGCACGCGCAACGACCAGTTCTCCAGCGCACCCGTGTCGCCCGGCCCGTTGTCGCAGACCGTCAGCACCCACGTCCCCAGCGTGCTCTCGAAGTCGTACGCCGTCAGCGACTGCTCCGGCGTATATGTATCCTGCACCAGCCCGCCGCCGGCCGTGGCCGATTCGATCGGCGCGGCCGCCTCGTCGTCGAGCACGACGTCGAGCCCGTCGTCGGACGCATTGCCGCCGCCCATGCGGTCGATCAGCGTGATCGCAGTGCCCGTGTCGACATGCTCGAGCGAGACGACCAGATCGCCGTTCCACGTGTGCCGGATGAGCAGGCCGATGTCCAAGTCGTAGATCGTCAGCGGCTCGGCGACGACCAAGGTTGAGGTGATGCACACTCCCGTGTTATCGGGGATCGCCAGCGGCGGGTTCTCGTTCTTGTTGAACACGCGCAGCACGGTGACGTCAAGAAAGTCGTCAATGCAGTTGCCGTTGCAGTCGGGCTCCGGGCAAGGCCCCTCGACGGCCGCGAGCGCCGGCCGGCTCAACGCGACGATCCCGCACAACATCATTGCCGACAGCAGCGCACCTCGCACCATCTCTTTTCGCGTACACATGACGAAAACTCCCTTCGTGGTCAGAACTCTCCGCCCTTGATTCCGTCGCCCACCGTCGCATGCCCACCAGCCTGGCAAACCGGGCAATTGAACGGCGCGCTCGAGGTCACTCTGCGGAACGATCCCCCGCCGTGACCTGAAGCAAACAACCAGATGCGGCGCCCGACTCCGCGCCGCCAGCCAGCTTGAAGCAGTCGTTAGAACGGACTCGAACTGATTGTTCCACCCTACCCATTCCGAGCCCTGCCCAAAGGATACCACAGACCGCGGCGCGCACAACCCTTTTCTTGACATTGATCTGCGCGCGGGGCTCGCGAAGGCACAGGGTAGGAGCCGAATTCAACTCCCCTTCGGCGTGCACGGTTTGTCTGGCGCAGATTCTGCGCCGACCAATCCGCGCAAGTTCTCCAGCTTCTGCGTGATCATGTGCAGCATTCGCCAGATTCACACGATAGTGTGATGCCGAGGCATGTTAACTGAGACTCGCCGCGCCATGAGATGAGCGAACGATCGACTCGGATCGGACTTGTGGCCGGTGTGCGCGGCAGGAACCGCAGCGATCGTATTCGCAGCCAATCAGCCGCGGAGGAATCGGGTGCGCCGCGCGCATGAAAAAACCCGCTCGCGCGGGTTAATTCAAAAAGTGCCGGCAATCACCTACTCTCGCCACTCGGACTACCATCGGCCGTACGGGCTTCACTACTGTGTTCGGAATGGGAACAGGTGTTTCCCCGTACGCATTGTCACCAGCGACGATGATAGTAGCAGCAACGCCACGGCTGTCAAGCCCTCCCGGGCGCCGCCTCGATGAGTCCCTAACCTGCTGTTATCACTGGGGTTATGCACCCGGTACTGGAGAGATAAACTTGCCGGCATGCTACTCGGCGTAGCGCGAGACGATCAGCGTGTCGTTCTGTCCGCCGAAGCCGAAACTGTTCGACAGGGTGTTTCGCACCCTACAACTTCGCGCCTCGTTCGGCACGTAGTCGAGCGTGCAGTTCGGATCGGGGTGCGAGTAGTTGATCGTTGGCGGCAGCTTGCCGTCGCGGATCGCCAGCACACAGGTGATCAGCTCGACCGCCCCCGCGCCGGCAATGAGATGCCCCATCATGCTCTTGATGCTCGAGACCGGCACCTGTGGATGGTCCTGGCCGAACACCGCCGAGAGCGCCAGCGACTCGATCTTGTCGTTCTCTTCGGTTCCCGTGCCGTGCGCTGAGACGTAGTCGATGTCCTTCGGCGTCACGCCGGCGTCTTCGAGCGCCAGGCGGATCGCGGCAATCGCGCCGCGCCCATGCTCGTGGATGTCAGTGATACGAAAGGCGTCGGCGGTCGAGCCGAAGCCGCGCACCTCGGCCAGAATCCGTGCCCCGCGCGCCCGGGCGTGCTCGAGTTCCTCGAGGATCAGAATGCCCGCGCCTTCGCCCAGCACGAAACCGTCACGCGTCTGATCGAACGGGCGCGACGCGGTCAGGCAGGTGTCGTTGCGCGTCGACAACGCGGTCAGCCGATTGAACCCCGTCACGCCGAACGGGTGCACCATGCTGTGCGTGCCGCCGGAGATCATCACGTCGGCGTCGCCGTAGCGGATCATGCAGGCGGCCTCGCCGATGGCCTGCGTGCTCGCCGCGCACGCCGTCAGTGTGTTGCAGTTCGGGCCCTGCGCGTTGAACAGCACGGCCATGTGCCCAGCCGCCATGTTCGGGTCCTGCTCCAGTTCGCAGACCGCGTCGAGGCGCTCGCGCGCCACCTTTGCCCACGTCTTCGTGTCAAGGTCGCGCGATTCGGCGTTCCAGCCGCGCACTGCCGCCTCAACGAAATGGTCGAAATCCATCGGCCCCTCACCCCCGCCCAGATAAACGCCGACGCGGGTGGGATCCTTGGGGCCCTGCCGGTCCAGGCCCGCATCGCGCCAGGCGATCGTCGAGGCCGCCAGCGCAAAACCGGTATTGCGGCTCGAGTCCCGATGTGTTGCAAACTCTTCAGCGCTCAGGAAATCCTGCAGCCGGAAGTCTTTCACCTCCGCCGAGAAGGTCGTTGGAAATGTCGAAGCGTCAAACAGCGTCGTCCTCGCCACTCCGCTCTCGCCGCGCAGCAGCCGCTCCCACACGTCCTCGATCGTGTGCCCCAGCGGTGTGATCCAGCCCATCCCCGTGATGACGACTCGTCGCCGCACCGAATTACTCCTGATACCTGCGAATCACCAGCGCTGCGCTCTGCCCGCCGCTCAACGCATACGATGTGCTCAGCACAACGTTGATCGGCGCGTCGATCGTCCCGCCGCAAATGACGTTCAGCCCGCACGCCGGGTCGACGCGATCCGTGTTCTGCGACGGCGGTATTGTGTTATGGGCCAGCGCCTTGATCGCCACGGCCACGTCGATCGCGCCGCTGCCGGCACCATTGTTGCCCAGCGCACCCTTCGTCGCCAGCACCGGCACGCGCGAACCCGCCCCGCCCAGCGCCAGACGGATTCCCGCCGCTTCGGAAAGGTCGTGCTCGACCGTGCCGAGCCCCTGCGCGGCGACGAGGTCGACGTCGTCGGGGAGCACACCCGCGTCGGCCAGACCCTTGCTGATCGCCGTGGCGATGCCCTTTCCCGCCGGGTCCGGCCGGGCCCAACTGTAGGTGTTGCTGCTGGCACCGAAGCCGATCAATTCGCCGTAAATTCGCGCCTTGCGCGCCCGGGCGTGTTCCAGCTCCTCGATAATCAGCAGCCCGCCACCTTCGGAAATGACCATCCCGTCGCGGTCGGCGTCGAACGGACGGCAGGCTTTTTCCGGTTCGTCGTTGTGCGAGTTGCTCACGCGCTGCAGGATCGCCTGTCGCATCAGCCCCATCGGGTTGAGCTTACTCTCGGCGCCGCCGCAGATGCACAGGTCGGCCGCGCCGCGCAGGATCGTCCGCATTGCCTCGCCGATCGCCAGGTGGCTCGACGCCTCGCCACACGTGATTGTGTTCGACGCCGCCTGTGCATCGTGCACGATTGTCACATGGCAGGCGAGCATGTTGGGCAGGAACTTGAGCAGCCACAGCGGCGTCAGGTT
>CAZNDQ010000439.1:0-3957 GCA_964571825.1 uncultured Planctomycetales bacterium
CACGATTGGAGGCGGGCGTCCATCGGTTCCGGCTGCACTGGGACGGGCTGTGTCTGCGGCCGGGACTCTACGCGATCGACGTCGGCTTCAACGCCGACGAAGGCCGCGCGTATCTGCCCGGAGTGCTGCAACTGGAGATTCTGGAAGCGACGGATGGTGAGAGCCGCGCGGTGATCGACCGGCGGCCCGGCCTCGTCCTCAACACCATGCCGTGGACCTGCGACACACCGGTCGGTGCCGAGCCGGATAAGGAGACGCTATGCATGCAGCGATAGTGTGTACGACCATCCTTGAAGCAGACTTTCTGCCGGCGCTCTGCCGCAATCTCCATCATCATGGGCGAGAGCGGCAGACGACGATCTGGATTATCCCGGACCGGCGGACCCCGCGGATCGCCGCGGCGCGTACGGCCGAGCGGCGCAGCCAGGGCTTCGACGTGCGCTACGTCACACTCGAGCAGCAGGCCGCGTTCCTCGAAGCCGTGCCTGAAATGGCGGCGCTGATTCCGTACAACAGCGACAACCGGCGGAACATCGGGTTCCTCATGGCCCTCGCGCAGGGTGCCGACGTCCTGATCAGCATCGACGACGACAACTACCCCCTCATCCAGCACGATTTCGTCGGCGAGCACCTCATCGTCGGCCGGACGACGGATGAACTCATCACCAGCAGCAACGGCTGGTACAACATCTGCGATCGCCTGGAGACCTCTCCCTCGTATCCGATTCACCCGCGTGGGTTCCCGTACCGGCTGCGCCACGAGCGCCCGCCGACAATCACGCGGCGGCGCGAGACCCTGCCCATCGGCATCAACGCCGGGTTGTGGTCAGGAGACCCGGACGTGGACGCGATCACGCGCAACTATCACCCGTTTGAGGTCATTGCTTGGAAGGAGGAAGCAATCGCGCTGGCGCCGGGGACGTGGACGCCAATCAACACGCAGAACACGGCGCTCCTGGCGGAGCTGATCCCGGCGTACTACTACGTGCGGATGAACGAGAACATCGACGGCCTGCGCATCGACCGCTTCGGTGACATCCTCAGCGGGCTGTTCTGCAAGAAAGTCTGCGATCACCTCGGCTACGCTGTCCGCGTCGGCACACCCGTCTGCGAACACCGCCGCACGCCGCACAATCTGCTCAAGGACTTGCAGCAGGAACTGGCGGGCATCGCGCTGCTGGAGGAGCTGACTGCGTGGCTGGAAACCGTCGAACTCTTCGGTACCGACGTCGACGAGACGTACCTCTGCCTCGCCGACGCGCTCGACGAAGCGCTGCCCCGCTTCCGGGGCCATCTCTGGGGACCGGCCGCGCGGGCGTTCTTTACAGGCACGACGCACTCCATGCGAACGTGGGTCGAGGCGACGAGGATCGTGCAACATGACCGCCAGCTTGTCTCCCTTGTCTGATCGACCGGCCGTCACGGTGATCGTGCCCAGCTTCAACCAGGGTGCGTATATCGCCGACACGATCGAGAGCATCCTCCACCAGGATGTCCTGTGCCTCGAGGTCTGGGTCGTCGACGGCGGCTCGCGCGACGAGACGCTGGACGTGCTTGCCCGCTACACCGACGACCCGCGCGTCCACTGGATCAGCGAGCCCGACCGCGGCTACGCCGACGCCGTAAACAAGGGGCTCGCCCGCGCCCGCGGCGATCTCGTCGGCATCCAGAGTTCCGATGACTACTACGCCGCCGGGGCCATCCGCGAGATGCTCGCCCAGTTCGTTCAATACCCTGACCTCGCCTTGGTCTCCGGCACGTTCGTTCGCGTTGACGAAGGCGGCAATCCCGTCGGCCACTATCGCGCCCGCCGCGACCGCGAATGGCTCACCGTTGAGCAGTGTGCGCGGACGCTCAATTTCCCCTGCCAAAGCGCCTGCCTTTTCCGCCGCGACCTCGCCCGCCGCGTCGGCGGCTGCGACCTCGACGTCGACTGGGTGGCCGATCATGACCTGTTTGTGAGGATAATCGCCGCCGCCCGCCACGCCGGGCTGCGCACGCTCAAGCTCGACCGTCCGTGGGCATTCGTCCGCCAACATGCCGCGCAGCGCAACTGCGACCGCTTCAAGTTCGTTGAGGCGACGGTGCGGGCACACCGACAATATCAGGCCAAGTACGCGGAGCTGTTTACCCCGCTCGAACAGGCGTTGCTGATGGAGACGGCGCTGCGCGGCGAGTACGAGTTCCGCACGCGGCGCCTGGGGCAGGATGTGCGGGCAATTCCGGCGTTTGTGCGGCTCGTGCGCGAGGCCATCGAAAGTCGGCCAATCGGGTGGTATCTGAGCGAGGTGATGCGCTTAATGCCACTCGGGGTCGGGCGCCGGCTCTGCGAGGCGCTTGCCTGGCGGCTTGCCGGCCGCGGCCCCGCGCCGCCGTCGCCCCCGCTTCCCCCGATCGAGTCCGCACGTTGGTTCGCCTGCGGCTGAGGCGCCGACTACGCGCAGGGTTGCCCTCGCCCGCCGGACTCCGCAAAATGTCCGCTACGCAAGGCCGGAGGGGACGCTGTCTATACGAGGATCGAGGATTCGTCGTCCCCGTCCCCCGCCGTTTGATGCACCCGGACTGGGTTCTTGACCGCAGCACAAGGAGTTGTTGATGATGTCGCGCCGTGCAATGCGTTACTTTGCCCTCCTCTCGGCGTTGCTCGCCGGCTGTGCTCAGCAGGTACACTATTCCACCGAGCCGCTCGCTTACCCCGAGGCGCGCAAGGGCGAGGTCGTCGAGGACTACCACGGCATCAAGGTCTCCGATCCCTATCGCTGGCTCGAAGACGCCGACAGCGAGGAGACGCGCGCTTGGATCGAGGCCCAGAACAAGGTCACGTTTGACTGGCTCGAGGAGATCCCCGCGCGCAAGACGATCGAAAAGCGGCTGACAAAGCTCTGGGATTACGAGAAATTCGGCATTCCGTATGAGCGCGGCGGACGGTACTTCTTCACGCGCAACGACGGCCTCCAGAACCAGAGCGTCTACTACTGGGCCGAGTCGCTCGACGCCGAGCCCAAAGTTCTGATCGACCCCAACACGCTCTCCGACGACGGCACGATCGCGCTCGCCGGGACCTCCGTCAGCGAGGACGGCCGCTACATGGCCTACGGGCTGGCCAGCGGCGGCTCCGACTGGAACGAGTGGCGCGTGCGGGAAGTGGACACCGGGCGCGACCTCGAGGACCACATCAGGTGGGTCAAGTTTTCCGGCGCCTCGTGGGATAAGGAGGGGAGAGGTTTCTATTACAGCCGGTACGACGAGCCGCAGCCGGGCCAGGAACTGCATGCGGCAAACTACTACCAGAAACTCTATTATCACCGCCTCGGCACACCGCAGACGCAGGACCAGTTGATCTATGAACGCCCGGACCAGAAGGAGTGGGGCTTTTCGGGCAGCGTCACCGACGACGGCCGCTACCTCATCATCGGCGTCTGGAAGGGGACGGAGCGGAAGAACCTGGTGTTCTATCGCGATCTGAGCACGCAGGACCCGACGGTGCACGAACTGGTCAGCGAGTTCGAGGCGCAGTTCAACTTTATCGACAACGACGGGCCGGTGTTCTGGTTCTTCACCGACCTGGACTCGCCGCGCGGGCGTGTGATCGCCATCGACACGCGCAATCCGGGCAAGGCCGCCTGGAAGACCGTCATTCCGGAGGCGGCGGAGACGCTGCGCAGCGTGAACCTTGTCAACGACACATTCATCGCCAGTTACCTCAAGGACGCCTACACGCAGGTGCGGATGTATGACCTCGGCGGGCGGCCCGTCCGTGAACTGGAACTGCCCGGACTGGGATCAGCCGGCGGATTCGGCGGACGGCGCGGCGACAAGGAGACCTTCTACAACTACACCAGCTTCAACGATCCGGGGACGATCTACCGCTACGACATGGAGACCGGGAGGAGCACCATCTTCCGCCGCCCGAAAGTTGACTTCAACCCCAGCCGCTATGAGACGAAGCAGGTCTTC
>CAZNDQ010000440.1:0-3956 GCA_964571825.1 uncultured Planctomycetales bacterium
GCCACGGCGCTGCGCGGGGCGTTCACGGAAGTGGTCCAGCGCGAGCGGCTGGAGATCGTGGTGCTGTGCGAGCCGAGTCCGCTGGGGTTTGAGGGCGGGTTGCCGTTCATCATGCCGATCCACGACTTGCAGCATCGCATGCAACCGGAGTGGCCGGAGGTTTCGCAGGATGGGGAGTTCGAGGCGCGCGAGTATCTGTATGTGAATGCGACGCGGGCGGCGCGGCGGATTCTGGTGGACTCGGAGGTGGGCAAGGAAGACGTGCTCACGCACTATGAGATTCCGGCGGCGCGGGTGGCGGTGCTGCCGTACGTCGGGTCGAGCGTGGCACGGCGTCGGGCGACGGCGGCGGAGATCGCGGCGGTGCGGGCCAAGTACGGGCTGCCGGAGCGGTACGTGTTCTACCCAGCGCAGTTCTGGCCGCACAAGAACCACGTGCGGCTGGCGGAGGCGCTGCACAGGCTCGACGTGGAGCACGGTGTGCGCGTGGCGCTGGTGCTGACCGGGGGGAAGCAGAGCGGGTACGAGGCGTTCGCGGCGACGGTGGCGCGGCTGGGGATCGGGGAGCGGGTCCACTGGCTGGGGTATGCGCCGGACGAGGAGATGGCGGCGCTGTACGGCGGGGCGGCGGCGCTGGTGTTTCCGACGTTTTTCGGGCCGACAAACATCCCGATCCTCGAGGCGTGGGCGCTGGGGGTGCCGGTGGTAACTTCGGACGTGCGCGGGGTGCGTGAGCAGGTGGGCGAGGCGGCGCTGCTGGCGGACCCGCGGAGCGCGGCGGCGATCGCGGGGCAGATGCGGGCGGTGCTGACGGACGGGGGGCTGCGCGAGCGGCTGATCCGGCGCGGGGCGGCGCAGATCGCGGCGTATTCGCACGAGCAGTTCGCCGAGACGCTGTGCGGGATCGTGGAGGCGGCGGCGGCGGAGCTGCGTGCGGCGCACGTCTGACGCGGCGGAGAAATCGGGTATGCTCGGGCGGCGATGGCGCGGGCGGTGCGGACGATTGTCTACCTGACGAACTACGTGGGGCCGCGCGCGGCCGAGGCGCGGGGCATCGACGACATTTCCGAAGCGGCGAACCGGAGGATCGAGAGCGTGGTGCGGACGCTGCGGCGCGCGGGGTACGCGGTGCGCGTGGTGTCGGCGGGGTGGAAGCGCGCGGGGAATCGCGGTCGGTGGCACGCGGCGATGGCGGAGCCGCTCGACGGGGAGACGCCCGTCGAATACGTACCGTACGTCGATCTGGCGTTCGTCAATGCGGTCGTGTGCGTGGCGGCGACGGTGTGGCGGCTGGTGCGGCTGCGCGCAGCGCGGGGCGACTGGGCGGTGGTGTATTACAACCCGACGGTGCAGACGGGTGTGCCGGCGCTGCTGGCAAGGCTGCTGCTGGGGCGGCGGATCGTGCTACAACTGGAGGATGGGACGCATCGCATCCGGTCGATCGGGCGGCTGCGCGCGGGGGCGTATCGGCTGTTGCTGGGGGTTTCGCGGCGGTTGATTTCCGGGGCCATCGTGCCGGCCGAGGCGCTGGCGGGGTTTGCGCCGCGCGTGCGGTCGGTGGTGTATCGCGGGGATGTTGCGGGCGCGGGCGGTGCAGCGCGGTGGCGCGGAGCGGACGAGGTGCCGCTGCGATTTCTGTTCGCGGGGGCGTGGGACGAGATACGCGGCGTGGATCTGCTGCTGGAGGCGCTGGGTCTGCTGGAGGCGCGGGGGTCGTTGCGGGGGGTCGAGGCGGAGTTCGTGGTGTGCGGGGGCGGTCCGCGAGCGACGTGGGTGCGCGAGCGGGCGGCGGCGCTGAGGACGGCGCGGGTACACGTAGCGGGGTTCGTGCCGCGCGGGGAGTATGAGGCGATCCTGCGGCGGTCGCACGTCGGGCTGGCGCTGCAGAAGCACGATCATCCGTTCTCTGTGGCGTGCTTTCCGAGCAAGGTGTATGAGTATCTGGCGGCGGGGAAACTGGTGATTTCGTCGAGTGTCTCGGACATCGGCGAGTGGCCGGAGGGAGTGGTACTGCGCTATGGGCACGATGATGTGCGAGACATTGCGGCGCTGATTGAGGCGGCGTGCCGGGACCCGGCGCGGTATCAGGCTGTGGCCGAGCGCGGGAGGGCGTGGCTGCACGGGCAGTGCGACCCGGGGGCGATGGCACGGGCGTTCCGCGGGCTGTTCGAGGGCGGCGGGGCATCGGGCGCGTGAAAGCTGGGGCGGTCGGGGTCGGCCGTCCACTCGTTGAATTGATCAGCTCCGCTTGTCGGCATCGCCCGTGTCCGGCAGAATCGCCGGCCGGTCGAGTTTCGTCATGAACCACACGTCCTCCGCACCCGCGCAGTCGAGCGAGTTTTCCCGCGATCCGGCGGCTGCGCCACAGTTGAACCGGCTGGTGGTGTGGCTGGTGCAGGCGAGCATCGTCTTTTCGGTGATCGTCTACCTGCCGATGTGGGGGACGGCGATGGGCATCACGGCGGGCAAGTACGCGGGGCGGCTGAGCGAGCTGGGGGCGACGAACCGCGTGCTGCTGGGCGTCCGCGAGCTGCTGCCGCTGCTGGCAGTGGGGCTGGCGGTGGCGGCGCATCCGCGGCTGCTGCGGCAGCGGGTGGACGGGGCGCTGAGTGCGTGCGTCGGCGTGCTGCTGGTGGGGGCGGTGGTCTTCACGGTGCGCTTTCCGGAGCTGTCGCTGCTCAAGTGCGGGATCATTCTGGCGCGGTTCGGAGTGGTGTTTGTGCTGGGGCCGGTGGTGGCGCAGGTGCTGCGGACGAGCAGCCCGCGGGCGGCGCGCGGCGTGGCGGGCACGGTGGTGGGGGTGCTGGCGCTGAATCTGGTGCTGTGTCTGGCGCAAACGCGGCTGATGCCGGGGTTCGAGGGGGGCACGGCGCTGGGCGCGCGGACGATCGGGATCAGCAACAACCCGAACACGGCGGGGAGCCTGCTGGCGCTGGCACCCTTGCTGTTGCTCGTGCCGGCCGCGGGGGCGCGGGGGATGATGCTGTTGTTCTCGGGGATGTGCTTTGTCGGCGTGCTGACGACAGGGTCGCGCGCGGCGATCGGCGGGATGGCGGTGCTGCTGGTTGTGGTGCTGGCGCGGTGTTATCCGCGTCTGCGCCGGCCGCTGCTGGCGGCGGGGGTGGTGGCGCTGGTGCCGCTGGTGCTGTCGCTGAACCGGCTGTCAGGGCGGCTGACGGAGTTGCAGCGAATGGAGGAGAGCCCGCGGTTGGGGATCGCGCGGGAGCTGGTGACGGCGGCGCGCGTGGACGAGCTGCTGATCGGGCGCGGGCTGGGGGTCGGATCGAATTCGTTTGCCGGTCTGTTCGGCGTCGATCACGAGTTGACGATCATCGCCGATTCGCAGTTGACGTCGTGGTTTGCGCAGTTCGGCCTGCTGGGGCTGTTCATTCTGCTGGCGGGGACTTTGCGGCTGTTTCGGGAGTTCGGGCCGGACGGTATGATTTTCGCGCTGTACTTCCTGCTGTTCTCGGTGACGATGAACCTGATCGAGGTTTATCCGACGAGTCCCATCCTGATGATCCTCGCGGGGCTGTACGGCGCCCGGCGCAGGGAACTCGACCATGAGTGACAAGCCGGTCTCGCTGACCTGGATCGATCTGCTCGGCGCGGTCTGGTCGGGTCGGCTGTGGGCGCTGGCGGCGGCGGTGCTGGGCGCCGGCGCGGGTTGGGTGTGGTGGCGGGCGGCGCCGCGCGTGTACGAAGCGGAGGTGCGGCTGGTGCCGGCGGTGATCGGTCTGGCGCCGCTCGATGAGGAACGGGAAGCGGATGAGGGGGAGGGCGAGCGGTCGCGGCCGAGGTTCGCGGCGGCGACGCTGGCGGAGATGGCGCGGTCGGGGGCGGTGCGGGCGGCGGCGGCACAGTTGCTGGCGGGGGACGAGTCGAGGACGGCGGAGGCGCTGCGGGGGCGGACGCGCGCGGGGGAGGGGGGGGAGGGGGAGCGGCCGGGCGGGGGC
>CAZNDQ010000441.1:0-3956 GCA_964571825.1 uncultured Planctomycetales bacterium
CGGTGACGCCGTCGCGGAGTTCGACGATCTCGGGTCGCATGCCATTGAGGCGGATGCCCTTGTCGCGGTTCTTGCCGAAGATGAGGGGCTTGCCGTGTTCGAGGAAGAGGACGTTGTCGGCGCGTACGTCCTTGTCGGTGTAGGCGTAGGCGCCGTCGTTGAAGATATTGCAGTTCTGGTAGATTTCGACGAAGGCGGTTCCGTCGTGGTGTGCGGCGCGGCGGAGGACCTCGATGAGGAACTTGGGATCGGAGTCGAGGCCGCGGGCGACGAAAGTGGCTTCGGAGCCGAGGGCGACGGAGATGGCATTGAACGGCGTATCGACGGTGCCGTAGGGGGAGGACTTGGTCCGCTTGCCGCGTTCGGAGGTTGGCGAGGCCTGGCCCTTGGTGAGGCCGTAGATGCGGTTATTGAAGAGCAGCACCTTGAGTCCGACGTTACGGCGGAGGGTGTGGACGAGGTGGTTGCCGCCGATGCTGAGTCCGTCGCCGTCGCCGGTGGCGACCCAGACGGAGAGTTCGGGGTTGGCGAGTTTGACGCCGGTGGCGATGGCGCAGGCCCGGCCGTGGATGCTGTGGAGGCCGTAGGTTTCGACGTAATAGGGGAAGCGGCTGGAGCAGCCGATGCCGGAGACGAAGACGAACTTTTCTCTCGGGATGCCGAGTTCGGGGAGGATCTTCTTGACCTGGGCGAGGATGGAGTAGTCGCCGCAGCCGGGGCACCATCGAACTTCCTGGTCGGTGGTGAAGTCCTTGGCGGTAAGGATCGGCAGATCTTTCATGGCCACGCCTGCTGTCGCCGTCACTGTTGTCATTCCTGACCCCCTGGGTCGATTGCGATCAACCGAGCAATTCGTCGATCTTGGCCGAGATTTCCCCGATCATGAAGGGTTTGCCCTGCACCTTGTTGAGTCCGACGGCGTCGATGAGGAATCGCGCGCGGAGGAGGAAGCGGAGCTGTCCCATGTTCATTTCGGTCACGAGTACACGGTCGTAGGAGCGGAGGATTTTTTCGAGATTTTTCGGGAAGGGGTTCATGTGGCGGAGGTGGACCTGGGCGACGGACTTGCCCTGCTGCTGGGCTCGTTCGACGGCGGAGGAGATGGCGCCGTAAGTGCTGCCCCAGCCGATGACGAGGAGGCGGCCGGTCTCGGGCCCCTTCACTTTGAGCGGCGAAATGTCGTCGGCGACGCGGTCGACCTTTGCCTGGCGGAGGTCGGTCATGCGCTGGTGGTTTTCGGGGTCGTAGCAGACGTTTCCGGTGACGTCCTGTTTTTCGAGTCCGCCGAGGCGGTGTTCGAGTCCGCGGGTGCCGGGGATGGCCCATTTGCGTGCGAGGCGGGCGTCGCGTTCGTAGGGGAGGTAGTGTGCGCCGTTGCCGTTTTCCGACGGCGCGGCGAACTGGACCTTGAGGTCGGGGAGGCCGGCGGGGTCGGGGATTCTCCAGGGCTCAGCGCCGTTGGCGAGGTATCCGTCGGTGAGGAGGATGACGGGGGTCATGCGGGTGAGAGCGATTCGCGCTGCCTCGATCGCGGCGTTGAAGCAATCGGCCGGGCTCTGGGCGGCGATGATGGGTACGGGGCACTCGCCGTGGCGGCCGAACATGGCGTGCAGCAGGTCGGACTGTTCGGTCTTGGTGGGCAGGCCGGTGCTGGGTCCGCCGCGTTGGACGTCGACGATGATACAGGGCAATTCCATGGTGGCGGCCAGACCGATCGCCTCTGCTTTGAGGTCGAGGCCCGGACCGGCCGTGCCCGTCACCGCCAGCACACCGGCGAAGGAGGCGCCGATGACCGAGGCCATGGCGGCGATTTCGTCTTCCGCCTGGAAGGTGATGACGTTGTGGTGCTTGAAGCGGGAGAGTTCGTGGAGGACGTCGCTGGCGGGGGTGATGGGGTATGAGGCGTAGTAGAGCTGGAGTCCGGCGCGCTGGGCCGCGGCGACGAGTCCGATCGCCGTGGCCTCGTTGCCGGTGATGCTGCGGTAGGTTCCCGGCGGGAGGTGGGCGCGGCGGACGGTGTAACGTTGGCGGAAGACCTCGGCAGTTTCGCCGTAGTTGAAGCCGGTCTTGAGCGCGAGGCGGTTGGCCTCGGCGACGGCGGGAACCTTGCCGAATTTCTGGTCGATCCAGGCGAGGATGGGTTCGAGGGGGCGGTCAAACATCCAACACATGAGGCCGAGGGCGAAGAAGTTCTTGCAGCGTTCGGCGTTCTTGGCGGTGAGGTTGGCCGGGGCGACGGCTTCGAGCGTCATCGAGGTGATCTTGACGGGGTGAACCTGGTAGCTGCTGAGGCTGCCGTCTTCGAGGGGGCTGACCTCGATGTGGGCCTTCTTGAAGTTCTGGGGCGTGAATTCGTCGATGTTGACGATGAGCATGCCGCCCTGGCGCAGGTCCTTGATGTTGGTTTTGAGCGCGGCGGGGTTCATGGCGACGAGCGCATCGAGCATGTCACCCGGCGTGTGGATGTCGTGGGAGGAGAAGTTGATCTGAAAGCCGGAGACCCCGAAGAGGGTTCCGGCGGGGGCGCGGATTTCGGCGGGGAAGTCGGGCAGGGTGTTGATGTCGTTGCCGAAGACGGCGGAGGTGTTGGAGAACTGCATTCCGGCGAGCTGCATTCCGTCGCCCGAGTCCCCGGCGAAGCGAATGGCGATGGTATCGACTTCGGCAATGGGTTTGGGCGTGATCGTGGCCGTTGTCATGAGTGGGGTTTCCATCCAATCAGGGGGGCGAGTGCCGGTCCTCGTCCACGTTGGGGCGTCTGGCGCATTCTCACCGGCCGATCCGTCGCTCCGATCCGTGTATGTCGGTCGGAGAGCACGAGCAGAATCGGGGATTTCCCCGGAATGCGCGTGACAAACCCGCCATTATAAAGCCGGTAGGCGGGCGGTTCCAGCGCGAACGGTCGCTGTCGGCGGCAAATCGCGGCATCGGTCGGCGATTCGGCCGGCAGTGCGGCTTTGGTGCAGTTGCAAAACAGCACGCTGAGCGTCCGTTGAGCCGGTGTGGGCGTTACTTCTTGCGGTCTCGACCGGGTGTTGCCCACAAACAGAGTATAGTCGGCAAACGAGCCAGTCACAGTACAGTTTCCCGGTTTCGGCGGCGAGTCCGGGGAGTCGGAGGGAAAAGGATCATCCTGCTGAGATGAACGGCGCGGGGCGCGGCGGCGGCGGCGGTTTGTGCGGTTGCAGCATGGGAAGAGGTGAAGCGGGTGCGTGGGTCGGGGACGGGGATGAGCGCGGCCGACGGCCGATAACATCGTGTCGGAGCTACATTTTCGAGGCGCTCGCGACAGCATGCGCGGCGGAATTCACCAGCGAGCCGGGGCAGGTGTTGAGCGTCACGGCGGGCGGGTATAGTTGGGCGCGCGTTTCGGCGGTCGGATTCATTCGATGATCCTGGCGAAGACCATTGGCGAGGTGCGGCGGGCGGTTGCGGCCGGTCGGCGCGAAGGCGGGTCGATCGGATTCGTCCCGACAATGGGCGCGTTGCATGAAGGGCATGCGTCGCTGATCCGGGCTTCGCGCGAGCGGGATGAGGTGACGGTGGTCAGCATCTTTGTGAATCCGATTCAGTTTGCGGCGGGGGAGGATTTGAACGCGTATCCGCGGACGCTGGATCGCGATGTGGAATTGTGTCGGGAGCTGGGGGTGGGTCTGGTTTTCGCGCCGGAGGCGGGGGAGCTGAATCCGGGTGCGGCGGTGGTGCGGGTGGAGGTGCGCGAGCTGGCGGCGCATCTGTGCGGGCCGTTTCGGCCGGGGCATTTCGCGGGGGTGGCGACGATCGTGGCGCGGCTGTTCAACATCGTGGGGCCGGACCGGGCGTACTTCGGGGCGAAGGATGCGCAGCAGGCGGCGATCGTGCAGCGGCTGGTGCGGGACCTGGATTTTCCGATCGAGATCGTCGTCTGTCCGACGGTGCGCGAGGCGGACGGGCTGGCGATGTCGTCGCGGAATGCG
>CAZNDQ010000442.1:0-3942 GCA_964571825.1 uncultured Planctomycetales bacterium
GGGGCTCGATGTGCTGCAGGATGCTCCGCAGCGGGTAGTCGCGCGGATCGCCGCTCACGTCGCCGGGGTCGCCGCCGAGGTGCCGCTGGTGGAAGAACAGCGGCCACTCGTTGGCGCCGAGCCCGAGCTCCGCGCGGGCCAGCCGTAGCCCCGCCTCCCAGGCCTGCGACCAGCCGGCCGCCCCGATCTCGGACGCTTTGGCCCGGATGAACTGCCAGCGCCGCCGCTCGATTTCGATCTGCTCGCCGCGCCGCCGCACTTCGGCGATCGCCTCCGCCGCCCGCGCGCGCAGCAGGCTGACCTTGACGCCGGCCGGCGCCTTCGGCCCCAGCCCGCGCAGGGCGAGCTGCACCGCCTCGAGACAGAGCCCCGGGAACTCGCGCGGCAGCCGCTCGTCCATCGGCGGCTCGATCCCTAACTCCCGCAGGCCGCGCGCCACAGCAGCAGCAGCAGCAGCCTCTGCTGCTTCTGCTATCTGGGTCTTCTCTGCTTCTGGTGGGGGGGCGCCCCCGCTCATTTGAGCGGGCGTCCCCCGCTCATTTGAGCGGGCCCCCCCCGCTCGTTTGAGCGGGCGTCCCCCGCTCGTTTGAGCGGGCGTCCCCCGCTCATTTGAGCGGGGGTCTCGATCCAGACCCCCGCTCGTTTGAGCGGGGGGTGACGAAGGTTGTACGGGTCCCCCTTGCATGTACCGGTCGGGTCTGATCAGCACGCGATACCGGCACGTCAACCCGGCCTTGACCGGCACGACCTCGATCAAACCGCGCTGCACGAGCTCCTGGATCGCCGCGCCGCACGTGCGGCTGTAGCGGCGCTGCGCGTGGAACTGCAGCCCGGCCAACCGCGCGACCTTGCTCTGCGCAGCGGAGACCTCGTTCGTGCGCGACCAGGGCGTCAGGCTCAGCAGTGCGATGTACACCTTGGCGGCCCGCGGCGTCAGCGCCGCCAATGCTCCCGATTCAACAACCCACGTCGGCAGCACCGACCATTCTCCGGCCGGTGGCATCCAGTCCTTCGTACGCGGCTCAACCGCGCCCATTGGGCAGGTCCTTCCTAGCCGATGGCAAAAGAGGCGCGCGGGGCGGTGGGGGCCGTTGGGGGGGACAACGGCGCTCCCCGGGGCTCCGCCCCGCGCGTTGAGATCCAATCGCTCGCTGCTGCGGGTCCGAGGGTCTCGATCCCGTCGACGAGCTGCACCGGCAAACCGCCGGGCTCGCAGTACGTGTTCATCGCCGGCCTCCAAACAGGGCCGCCCACAAGCGCCGCCACCACGGCGCCCGCTCGACCGGCCCGAACGGCCGCCGCCACAATTCGACCAGGCCGACGTGCACGGTGTGCAGCTCGGCCGACTGGCTCAGCAGTTGCACGAGCGGCAGGTCGATCGACCAGACCGCCCCGTGGATCCGCCGGCCGCCGCGCACGACGAGCAGCTCCATGCCGAGCTCCAGGTCGTCGGCCGACACGGGCACCCAGCGCGTGCCCAGCTCTTCGATGTACAGCTTCACACCCGCGCCTCCGCTTGCTGCGGCCAATCGCGCACCCGCAGAGCCTCCGGCCACTCGGCCGGGTCGCCGCCCTTGGGGTGCTTCAGCCGCCGCGAAACCAGGGAGGCAACATCGCGATCGACGCAAAGACTGCGCCCGGCAACGCCGTTCACGGCATCGCTGTAGGCCGCACCGAGCTGCTTGACGAAGCACGGCACGCCGGCGGCCCTGCACTGCTCGACGATGCTGCGAATCCACGCGACCTCGCACGGCCGCGCGTGCGAGCCGCTCTCGCCGCCGACGATCACCCAGCCGTCAGCATTCGCGAGCCAGGGCGGGTCGGCGGCGCACCCACACTCGAGCCAGGGCGTCAGGTCGAGCGGGCCGAGCAGCGGCTCGCAGCTGAGGAATCGCACGACCGCCGGGCAGCGCAGCAGGCGCGGTATGCGTTCGTTCGCGCGCGGCTGATCCTCGACGCTCGTGCCGAGCCAGACGTTCGGAAGTGGCCAGGCCGGCGAGCGGTGTTTGGGCGACAGCATGCCGCGGGCCGTGTCGCCGCGCAGGTCGATCATGGCGCTTTCGATCATCCAGCGCCCGGCGGCGCCGGCCCGCGAGATCGTGTAGTTCGCCATGCGATTGGGCCGTTTCGTCAGCACCTGATACGTGTGCTGCGGCGTCAGCGCCATCACGGCGAAGACCTCATCGATGAACTCGAACGAACAATTCTCGTGGAACAGGTCGCTCATCGAGTTGACGAAGATGCGGCGCGGCTTGCGCCAGTGGATCGGGATCTTGAGCGCTTCGGGCACGGTGCGGACCTCGCCGTTGAAGCGGCGGCGGCCGTTGCTGCCGAGCACCGTCAGGCCGGTGTACTTGGCCTGGCCCATGCGTTCGAGCCGATAGGTCTGCGGGACCGCGTAGCAGTTGGCGCAGCCGGGCGAGCAGGCGCTGCACCCGGCGGTCGGGTTCCAGGTCGCGTCACACCACTCGATCGCCGACACCGTCACGCCGGCACCTCCGTCTCTGCGCTGGTCGGCGCCATCTGCGGATCGGTGCGCCGCTCGCGGCTCGTGACGGCCCACAGGTCGTACTGGCCGGCGACGATTTGCACGACGATCCCGAGTTCCTCGGTGACCCGGTCGAACATGTTGCGGGCCATCCGCAGCGTGATGATCGTGACGTCGCCCGGGCACTCGACGATCCGCTCGACCCGCCATTCGGCCAGCCCGCAGGTCGCGTAGCCGCGCCGCCCGACGCGCACCTCGAACCCGACCGCGAGCTCCTCGTCGTCCAGCGGCCGCCAGGTCACCCCGCGCAGGTGGTCATACAGCACGCGCTCCATCAGCGGCCCCCTTTCCGCCGCCGCGGCGGGGCGACGCGCGGCCGCTCGGCCAGGTCGTCGATCTGCAGGGCCCGCTGCCCGCGGGCGACGTCGCGCAGGCTGGCGAGCGTGTGGCCGACGTCCTCGAGCCAGGCGGTGATCCGGGCCAGCTCGGCCTGCGTGATCGCGGGCCGCCGCTGCTTGGTGGCGTCGAGCAGCACCTCGAGCACCAGCCCGCGCTCGAACAACGCGGCCGCGTCGTGCAGCCCGAAGACCACCAGGTCCGACGCGCACCGATCGCGGTATCCGCGCCGCCGCGGCCGCGGCGCCGGTCGCAGATCAGTCACGGACAGTTGGTCATCGTTGGCCAGTGTTGGACACAGTTGACCACCGCGCCGGCCCCGTGCGGGCCGTTTCCGGCGGCTGTGAGGGCCCGCGCCTCGGACTGTCGATCCGAAGGTTGCGGGTTCGATTCCCGTCGGCCTCGTTTGAGCCATCTTCAAGTCTCCCCGGCAGTTACGACCCTGCCGGCCTTCCGCTTTAGAGCACAGCGCCGCGCCCCAGTCACAATCTGGTCGCAGATCAGTTGCAACTCGCTACACTGGATAGCGCATCGGATTGGCGATCCGACGGTCGCGCGGGTTCCCGCGCGACGGAACGAGGCGCGGAAACCTTGGCTCATTACGACTCCTACCGCCGGGCCCACGTGGCCCGCCGCCGCGGCCGCCGCACGCCCTGGGAAGTGCGCTGGTCCTGCCCCGGACCGCGCTGCCCGCACTGCCGGACCGCCGGCCGAACGCTGCGGCAGGAATACCACGCCCGCTACTTCCCGACCCGCGAGGCCGCCGAAGCGTTCCGCCGCCGAATCGAGGATCAGCTCAACGGGCGCCTGCTCGGACGCGGCGATCGCAAAGCCTGGCTCGACGCGGTCGACGCCTACGACGACCACACCGTCGCGCTCAGCGACAAGCACCGCTGGGCGATCGAGCGCTGCCTGGTCAGCTTCACGCGCCTGGTACAGCCGGTGTACGTCGACGACGTGCAGCCCGCCGACTGCGAGCGCTACTTCGCGGAATTGGCCCGCGGCAAGCTGCCCGGCCGCCGCGCCAGCGACGCCGAGCACGAGAAGGACCGCCGCGT
>CAZNDQ010000443.1:0-3930 GCA_964571825.1 uncultured Planctomycetales bacterium
ACTGGCCACCGGCCACTGGTCACTGGACACTGCTTTGACCCGGCCTAATGCGCACTCAAAAAAATCCTCTTTTTTTGTTTCAACAACTTCTGAAACAAAAACTTCAAATTTCCGCCGCCGCCGGGCGCCTCGATAACCGCTTGTCCGGACGAAGGTTGCACACGTAGCGCATCGACATCGGGCGCAGAAGCCGCCCCGCGCCCGAAAAAAGTGCATTTTCGACCACTTCGAAGCACAAGGACTTATGAGCGATTTTCGAACGTAAAACAAGGACTTACGAAAATTTTCGCCCCGACGTGAACCACCAACTTACGGCAATTCCGCCCGTACGAAAAATAAGGAGTTACGTGCGATCCCGCCCGACGTGAAATAACGACTTACGGCAATCTCGGTGCGAATGAAGACTAAGAACTTACGGCGCCCCCGTCGCGGCACACCGCGACTCCGCCGCTGGCCACCGGCCACTGATTTGATGGACAGATGCGCGGCCGCGATCAGCAGATCAGCGACTGCACCATGTCGATCACGGCCTGTGTCGTCACCGCCGCCTCATCCTCCGGCGCGATCGCCAGGAACAGCGCATTGACGAACGCCGTTACCAGCCCCACGGTCGCACCCTGCACGCCCGTGAACACCGAATCGCGCACCGCCGGGTCGCACCCGCTGAACTGCAGCACGGCCGCACCCGAACCCAGCATGAACAACGCATTCCGCAATGAACTCGACCACCGCAACGGCTTCATGGTCAACATCCTCTCCGCAGGCCGTACCGCCGGGACCCGATCCCGCGCTCCGGGCCACTGAGTTTCATGCTATGATTCCACCAACTGAGCGGCAAGCCGTCACCGGCCCGTCCGCCAGGTCTAATCCAGAATCGGCAGGATCGACCGCGCCCGTTCATTATTCCCGGGCGTCTCCTCATTTCCTTTGAACACGTTAGACGCCGCGCCGTCTCACCGTTTCCCGCCCAGATCCCGTGCATTCTCAGTGTTGCCGCGCCGGATCGACGCTCAGACCCACACGTCGGCGATGCTGAACGCGAGGTAAATCGTCTCCAGCACCGAAGTCGCCACGTCGTGACACCCCGTCAGACCCGGCAGCAAACCGAGCAACCCCAGCATCGTCATTCGCACGCGGACTCGATTCACCAACATCACACAGCCTCCTCCAAATTGCACGGCGCGGCCTCTCAAAGCATAGGTCCCACCGACTGTATTTTCGATGCGGCAATAGTTGCGAGCACAAAATCAATCGCCGCCCGATTGGGTCAGTTAGCTCACCGGCTCGCAACCTGACAAAAGCCGAACTTTTTCCTTGCCGACGCCACCGGGCGGATTAGAATGGCACGTTCGCGCCCGCGGGCCGCCTGCAACCGCGGAATGCACGGACAGAGGTAGGGGACATGGAGCCGCAGACCATCGCCATCCGCGGGGCTCGGGAGCACAACCTCCGCAATGTCTCCCTCGACTTGCCCCGCAACCGCCTGATCTGCCTCACCGGCGTCTCCGGCTCCGGCAAGAGCAGCCTCGCCTTCGATACCGTCTATGCAGAAGGCCAGCGGCGCTACATCGAGTCGCTCAGTTCCTACGCCCGCCAGTTCCTCGGTCAGCTCGCCAAGCCCGACGTCGACCAGATCACTGGCCTCTCGCCCGCCATCTCCATCCAGCAGAAGTCCGGCGGCTGGAACCCCCGCAGCACCGTCGGCACCGTCACGCAGATCGCTGATTACCTGCGCGTGCTGTTCGCGCGGTGCGGCGTGCAGCATTGCACGAAGTGCGGCCGGCCGATCACCGCGCAGACGCGCGAGCAGATCATCGGCCGCATCCTCGAGTTCCCCGTCGGAACGAAGCTCCTCATCCTTGCCCCCGTCGTCCGGGCGCAGAAGGGAGAGTTCCGCGACCTCTTTGCCGACCTCGTGCGCAAGGGCTACACCCGCGCACGCGTCGACGGTCGGGTCGTCGAACTCGCCACCGCACCGGCGCTCGACAAGAACATCCGCCACGATGTTGAGGTCGTCGTCGACCGGCTGGCGATCAAGCCCGACGTGCGTTCGCGGCTCGCCGAGGCCGTCGAGAACGCGATGCAGCTCGGCGAGCAGTCGCTCATCGTCGCGTCGCTTGACGAAACGGACTCCTCCGCGCGTGCCGTGCGTCGCCGCGCCGGCCGCGGCGACGTGCGCTTCTCCAGCGAGTGGGCATGCGGCGAGTGCGGATTGAGCTTCGAGCCGCTTTCGCCGCAGATGTTCAGCTTCAACTCTCCCACCGGAATGTGCCCGACGTGCGATGGCCTCGGCGAGCGCTTCGACTTCGCCCCCGACCTGCTGGTCCCCGATACATCCTTGTCGTTTCTCGATCTGGCGATCGAGCCGATGCGCACGCGCATCGGCCGCTGGCGCCGCCACATCTACGAAGGCGTCGCCCGGATGGTCGGCTTCGACCTGCGCACCCCTTGGCGGAAGCTCAGCGCCGAAGCGCGTCATGCGCTGCTCTATGGCCTTGGCAATCAACACGTGATGTACGAGTGGCGCACACGCGGCGGCGTCTGGCGGCACGGCGGCACATTCGCCGGCGTCGTCGCCGAACTCACAGAGAAGTACCGCAAAGCCACGTCGGCGTTCGTGCGTGCCTATTACGAGAAGTATATGCGGCGGATGCGGTGTGCGGAGTGCGGCGGCGCGCGGCTCAACGCGCAGGCGTCGGCGGTCCGCTTCGCCGAGAAAACGCTCCGTGAAATCGGCGCGATGTCGATCGACGAAGCGCAGCGATTCTTTGCCGGACTGAAGCTCGACGGCGCACAGAAGATCATTGCCGAAGAAGCGCTCAAGGAAATCCGCGCGCGGCTCGACTTCCTCGCCAACGTCGGGCTGACCTACCTCTCGCTCGACCGGGCTGCGCCGACGCTTTCCGGCGGCGAGTCGCAGCGCATCCGCCTGGCCAGCCAGATCGGGTCGGGACTCGTCGGTGTGCTTTACGTGCTCGACGAACCGAGCATCGGGCTGCATCCGCGCGACAACCGCCGCCTGCTCAATTCTCTCCTGCGCCTGCGCGACATGGGCAACACCGTGCTCGTCGTCGAGCATGACGAGGAGACGATCCGCAGCGCCGATGAGATTATCGACTTCGGACCCGGCCCCGGCGTGCGCGGCGGCCGCGTCGTGGCGCAGGGCCCGTTGCCCGAGATCCTCGCCTGCGCCGATTCGCTCACCGGCAAGTACCTGCGCGGCATCGAAAAAATCGACATCCCCGCTCACCGCCGGCTCGTCGCTGGAGCAGAATCGGTCGCGCGCCGTGCAAGGAAATCTCTGCGCGCGCGTGCAAGGACGCGCCCGGCCGGCCCCGTTCACGCGGCGGAAAGCGCTCCGCTCAACTGGCTCACCGTGCGCGGCGCGCGCCACAACAACCTCCAGCGAGTCGACGCGTCTCTTCCGCTCGGCCGCTTCACCTGCGTCACCGGCGTCTCCGGCTCGGGCAAGAGTTCGCTGGTCAACGATATTCTCGCCGAGGCCCTCGCGCGCGACCTCAACGGCGCCGAGACGAATCAGCCCGGTGCGCACGACGGAATCGACGGCCTCGAACACCTCGACAAAGTCATCGTTATCGACCAGTCGCCCATCGGCCGCACGCCGCGCTCCAACCCCGCCACCTACATCAAGCTCTTCGACGAAATCCGCAATCTCTTCGCCATGCTGCCGGACGCGAAGGTGCGCGGCTACAAGTCCGGCCGCTTCAGCTTCAACGTTCCGACCGGCGCGCGCGGCGGGGGCCGTTGCGAAGCCTGCGAAGGCTACGGTGCGACGAAGATGGAGATGGACTTCCTCGCCGACATCTGGGTGCAGTGTCCGGTGTGCGAGGGCCGCCGCTTCAACCGCGAAACGCTCCAGATCACCTTCAAGCATAAGAGTATTGCCGACGTGCTGGACATGGACGTGCA
>CAZNDQ010000444.1:0-3926 GCA_964571825.1 uncultured Planctomycetales bacterium
CGGCGCCGGCAGAGGTAGATGAGCAGTGGCGCGGCGCCGAGGGCGGTGGGGCGCGCGGCGACGGCGAGTGCCCAGAAGGTGCCGGCGCAGGCGGCGCGGCCGCGGAGTGCAGCGGTGATCGCCGCGGAGAGTGTGAGCAGCGTGAGGTGGTGCGCCCAGGCGTAGATGCCGCGCTGGGCGACGGTGATCCAGGTCATGGTGCCGAGGGCGTAGAGGGCGGTGAGCGCGTCGATCGTCGCGCGCCCGGCGGGGAGCGAGAAGCGGCTTCGCGCGGCGCAGAGCATGCGATGGACGGCGACGACGCCGAGTGCGCCGACGATGCATTGCAGGAGCACCACCGGTGCGTCGCGGCCGAGGAGAGCGACGAACGGCAGCAGAAATAGTGCGTTGGCCGGCGGGAAAGCGCTGTAGGCGCGCCCGTCGACGGGCGTGGCGTCCAGTGTGTCCAGGCGGCAATCGAGAGCGAGGCGTCCGTGGCGCCAGGCGTCGGCCTGGAGCACGGCGTGGTGCTGCGGGTCGGGCTCGAATACGCCGGTCCAGGTTCGGTGATGTGCGCGCCAAGTGAGGAGATAGATGAGGAGGGCGGCGACGAAGACAAGGAGTGGAGGTCGGTCCGCGCCGTTCATCGGAGTCGTCCATTTGGTTTGTGGCGCGTGGGGCCGGACTGGGAAACAGATCAGGGCGGCCGGTTTTTCGTGCCGCATCCGCTCGGATGTCCGGTAACAGATTGTGCGCAGTGTACGTTCGGCGCTGGTGCACGACAATGCTGCGCGCCGGGGTCGTGCGCGCGTCGTGACCGGCCGCGCGGAAGATGAAGCGGTCGAGTATGCCGCGCCCGCCGCGACAGGGCCGGGGAAAAGGCGAATGAAACGATGATGGACGCGGAAAGGTGCGTCGATATACGCATACTGCGTGGACCCTGTGGTCGGGGCTGCTGCGGCGGGCCGCCGATAAGTTGATGATTGATGATTCTCGAGCACGTTGACAGTCTGGGGACGGAGGTGTGCCTGGCGCGCGCGGTGCTGCACCCGGAGCGGCCAGGCTATCCGCTCCTGCAGGCGGGGAACGCGCTGTCGGGCCCGGTGCTGGAACGGCTGCGGCAACTGGGCATCGAGTACGTGTGGGTGGGGGAAGGGGAGCCGGCGGCGCCGGACCATCCGTGCGTGCAGGCGGACCGGGTGCTGGTGCGGCACGGAGAACTGGTTGACGCGTTGCGGCGGCAGTTTGCGAACGTGCGGAAGCGCGGGCGGCGCGAACTGAATCTCGACGAGATGCAGCGTCGCGTGGCGGCGCTGGCGGCGGAGATCGCGCACAATCCGGGTCACAGTCCGCCGGTGATGCTGCTGGCGCGGGGTCGGAGCGACCTGGCGGCGCACACGGCGAACGTGGCGTATTACACGCTGCTGCTGGCGCTGCACCTGCCGAAGTACGTGCGGATGCAGCGGAGTTCGACGACGAGCGCGGAGCTGTGGGAGACGCTGCGCGAGGTGGGGCTGGCGGCGGTGCTGCACGACGTAGGCAAGCTGAGCGAGCGGTACGAGTACCTGAAACATCCTTTTGACGAGCAGCCGCAGGGCCTGGACTACGACGCGGCGGACGAGGCCTACTGCGCGCACGCAGCGCTCGGTGCGGAGCTGCTGGGCAGCGACATCACGTCGACCGTGCGTTACACGATCGTGCATCACCATCTGCGGTGGGACGGGCGGGGCTTTCCGCAGCGTCCGGCGGCTGAGGGGCGGCAGGCGCTGGTCAACGCCGATCGGATTCACATTTACGCGCGGATGGTGACGCTGGCGGATGCGGCGGATCACCTGCTGGCGGGGCGGCACGGTCCGCACGAGATTCTCGGGCGGCTGGGGCAGCTCGCGCAGTTGCAGACGGCCGGGATGTTCGACCCGACGCTGGCGTCTTCGCTGCTGCGGATGCTGCCGCCGTTTCCGCTGGGGAGCCGGCTGGAGCTGAGTGACGGCACGCGGGCGGTGGTGCGGGAGCACGACGTGCAGGCGCCGTGCCGGCCGGTGGTGGCGGTGTGCGGGCAAGGGCGTGGGGGCGGCGGCGCGAATGGAGTGCTTCGGCTTTGCGACCGGCCGGAGCTGCGGATTGTGCGCGTCAACGGTCATGCGCTGCGGGGCGAGGCGTACCAGCCGGTGTGCGTGCAGCCCGACCCGCTGACATACTGGTCGCTGCGCGAAGTGGTCAACGGCCTGCCGACGACGGAGGAAGTGGAGCGCGCGGCGGTGCAGGGGTGAGCGCGCGGGCTTCTGTATCCGCTTCCACCGACACAACCACTGCGTACATTTGAGGATCAGTCGCCGAAGGGCGCGTCGTCGGGCAGGCGGCCGTGTTCGGCGGTGATAACGCTGTGCAGTCCGCCGCGCGGCGTCCAGTCGGTTGTCACGCGCATCCAGCGCGGCTTCGTGCAGGCGACGAGGTCGTCGAGGATGCGGTTGGTCACGTCTTCGTAGAAGATGCCTTCGTTGCGAAAGGTCTGCAGGTAGAGCTTGAGGCTTTTGAGTTCGACGCAGCGGTCGGCGGCGACATACTGCACGCGAACCTCGCCAAAGTCGGGCTGGCCGGTCTTCGGGCAGACGGAGGTGAACTCGTGGGCGACGTGCTCGATGAGGTAGCTGCGGCGCGGGTGGGGGGTGGGGAATGTTTCGAGCAGGGTGGCGTCAGGCATGTCAACACACTCCGGAACGGACAGTTCGCCTGTCATGATAGCTGCAATTCGGAAACCGGCCACCCGTGCTGGCAAGCGCGCGGGCCGTGCCTATACTTTGCGGATCAGACGAAGGAGGTCAGAGCCGATGCAGGTCAGCATTCAGTACTGCACGATGTGAAACTATCTGCCCAAGGCCGCCAGTCTGGCGGCCGCGATCAAGAAGAAGCTGGGCGTTGAGCCGAAGCTCATCGAGGGCAGCAATGGGATCTTCGACGTGAAGGTCGGCGGGAAGCTCATCTACTCGAAGCACGAGACGGGGCGGTTTCCCGAAGACAAGGAGATCCTCGACGCGCTGGCGGCGCAGAAGTAGGCAGCGCTGCGCGCTAGGCGACGAATTCGAGCGCGATGTCGACGGCGGGCGCGGAGTGCGTCAGCGCGCCGACGCTGATCCGCTCGACGCCGGTTTCGGCGATCTCGCGCAGCCGCGGCAGACTCACCCCGCCCGAGGCCTCCAGCTCCACTCGCCCGCGCAGGCTGCGTGCATTGCGCAGGGCGACCGCCTCGCGCAACTGCGGCGTGGTGAAGTTGTCGAGGAGGATGACATCAATGCCTACGACATCGAGCAGTTCGGCGAACTGGGCGGGTGTGTCGACCTCGACCTCGACGAACCGCGGCGCGGCAGGCAGCGATGAGGCGCGATTGAGCATATCGAAGACAGTCGGCGCGAGTCGCCCGGCCGTCACGCCTGCCAGGTGATTGTCCTTGATGAGGATGGCGTCGTGCAGTCCGGCGCGGTGGTTGACGCCGCCGCCGCAGCGGACGGCGTACTTGTCGAGTGCGCGCCAGCCGGGGACTGTTTTGCGGGTGTCGTAAATGCGTGCCGACGTACCGGCGACGGCGTCGACGTAGCGGCGGGTGAGCGTGGCGACGCCGCAGAGGCGCTGCAGGAAATTGAGCAGGGTGCGTTCGGCGGCGAGCATGGCGACCGCGTCGCCGTCCAGTTCGCCAAGCACGGTGCCGGGTTCGCGGATTGCGGTGCCGTCGGCAACGGCGCCGTGGCAAAGCATCAGCGCCGACTCTCCGAACGCCGGGAGGATTTCGGGAACGATCGCCATGCCGGCGACGATGCAGGGCTCGCGTGCGACGATGCGCGCCCGGGTGCGGCCGGTGATTCCCGCGATGCGGGTGGTGATGTCGCCGGGTGCGCCGAGGTCCTCGTCGCGGGCCAGCTCGATGAGCCGCCGCACGGCCGGGAGGTCCTGCT
>CAZNDQ010000445.1:0-3924 GCA_964571825.1 uncultured Planctomycetales bacterium
CCTGCGGCACAGTCTACTCCCACGACGAGTTTGTAAACGTCGATGGGGGGCAGTGGCCCACCATCCAGGAGTTGGTCGCGCGCGGATACAACTTCGCCTTCGTTCTGGGGCGGGGGAGTGACTCCACTGACCTGGGGGACGGTTTGTTCTTTCGGGGATCGATCGGCGCGCAGGCGAACAACTCGGCCGAGGGATTGGGCCGCGAAAATGGAGTGGCCCTGCCGGGAGATAGCGCCGTTCCCGGTGACGAAGACCTGTTCGGATGCTACCCGGCGTTCTATTACGACGATCCCTCCTTTGAGCAGAACACTGTATGGCAGAATAGCATCGACAACGGATGGAACTTTTTCAATGTCAACAGCATCACCTGGGACTTCACCTGGGAAAGCGGCACGTACGCTCCGTACCCGATCTACGTGCAGGAGACCCACGTCGGAGGCGAGCGCGGCACGCTGTTTCTGCCGTACAGGACGCTTCAAGGCGCGCTGGATCGAATCGGCCGCACGTCTCCGGTTCCGCTGGAGACCTTTCCCGTGAAAATATTCTCCGGCTCATATGACGTCTCGTCCGAAACCCTGCGCCTCTCTCGGAAGCTCCGGCTCAGGGCCATGAACGGCACCGTCCGGCTTCACTAGTTTCGGACAGGATTGGATCGTCGCGAAGTCTGGAGGTGAGCGATGAAGACAGCGATGCTCGTGATCTTCAGTACCCTGGTTCTTCCAGTGCTCGGTTCATCCGGTTCGTCGGAGCATGACGAATCCCCGACCGCGCAGCGCGGTACCGGCCCCGCGATCAACTGGTACACGATTGACGGCGGCGGCGCAATGATGTTGACCGGCGGGACGATCGCACTCAGCGGCACGCTCGGCCAGCCGGACGCCGGCGCCGTCATGACCGGCGGAACGCTCGCCCTGACCGGCGGCTTCTGGTCCGGCGTGGCGGCAGCCCCGCCCCTGATTTGCGGCTGCGGCGACCTCGACGGAAATGATGTGGTGGATCTCATCGACTTCACCTCCTTCGCCTCCTGCTTCGGCCTCACCGCGCCCGACAGTAGCTGCACCGCCGACGTCTTCGCCTGCGCCGACCTCAACGGCTCCGGCGCCATCGACCTCACCGACTTTTCCCTCTTCAGCACCGCCTTCGGCCTGCCGCCCTCCGGCTCACCGCCCGATTGTCAGTAGGGCGAGCGCTTCGACACGACGGCCGGCGTGCGGGGACCCGCGCACGCCGCGCGCGGACCGCCTCGCAGCGCGCTGCGCCGCCGTCTGTGACCGCCACCGCTGATGACTTGAGAACCTGGCCAGGCGTTTCGTCGCCGGCCGATGTGGAATCCCCGCAATCCACTCCGCGCCGATCCGCCGCTTTCCGCACCTCCTCAATCGCCCCGAGCGCGCAGTTCCGCTTCCCCGGGCAACCGCCGCGCTCGCCTCGCCGTCGCATCCTCCGTCGAAGCGCGGCCGGCGCATCGCGCGCCGGAAGAGTCAATCCGGCGCGGATTTCGCCGACTCCTCTTCACCCGAAGGCTTCGCCAAACGCTGCCGCCACTCGTCCGCGCGCTCATCATTTCCCATTTGCTGATACAGGTTGACCAGCATCTGCGCCACGCCGGTGGTCCACCCCGCATCCGGCCCGAGCGACGCGCTGAGGACGGCATGGGCTTCGAGCAGAACAGTCTCGGCCTCCTCGAAGCGTTTCAAATGCATGAGCGTCTGGCCCATGTGCCCCATCATGATCCCGGTGCCGAAGAAGTTCTCCGGTTTCGTCTCCCGGTGGATGCGGACGTTTTCCCGGATCAGCTCAAGGGCCTCCTCGTGCCGGCCAAGACGCCCATACAACGAGCTGACCAGGTTCATCGCCTTCAGGTAGCGCGGATGCGATTCATCGTACTGCCTCTGTGCCGTCTCCCAAATCTCGAGGACCAGCGGCTCGGCTTCATCGGTGCGGTTGTGCTGGACGTATTCATTGGCGAGCGTCTGAATGATCGACAGCGTCTCCTGATGCTCGTTGCCCAGGTGCATACGGCGCCAGGCGAGGATTTCGCGAAACATCTCCAGCTTGCGTTCCACGTCGGGGTAGAGTTGCCCGAGAAGATGCCGCGTCTCCATCGCCTCGGCGCTCTGATCGCCCGCCGCCTCGATGTCGAGCAGCAGCAGCTTCTCGGCAATCGGCAGCGCTTCCTCGCCGCGGCTCCCTTCCAACAGCCCGGCGACCAGATCGCGCCTGGCCTGCCGCGCATCTTCGTGACCCGAGCCGACCGCCTCATCAAACAGCGCGGATGCCTTCTGCAACTGAGGGATCGCCTCGCGGGGCAATCCCAGCGCGCGATAGGTATCGCCGATCGTGCGCCGGATGGACGCCTCGACGAGCGGATTGTCCGCGAACCGCCCTTCCATCGATAGTGCAGCCCGGTCCAGCCCCTCGCGCATGGTCAGCTCAGCGTTCTTCGTCCTTTTCGGATCCACCGATGACAACAGATCCTTGTTCAGGAAAGCGTTGATGCTCTCGGCCACACGGGTTCGTTGTTCCGCCTCGGCCCGGGCGCGCGACTCGCGCACCGCGAACGTGATCGAGACGGCCGTGGCGGTCAGCAGCGCAACGGCCGCAACCAACAGCCCCGCAACCAGCCCCTTGTTGCGCCGAACGAATCGAGAGGCGCGGTACGGAATCGAGTCCGCCACCGCGGTGATCGGCAGACCGCGCAGGTGCCGGTCGATGTCGGCCGCGAAATGCTCGACGGAGGCGTATCGCCGCAGCGGGTCCTTCTGCAACGCCTTGATGACGATCGTGTCCAGGTCGCCCCGCAGGCGAGCACGATGCCGCCGAGCATCGGGCGCACCCGGGTCGGCGCCGTCAGCGACCGCCGCACTGGGACGCCGGACCTCCTGCTCGAGGACGGCCCGCTCAATCTCGGTCCGTGTCCCCGTGTCCACGCGATACGGCGACTGCCCGGTCAGCAACTCATACAGCACCACGCCGAGCGAATAAAGGTCCGAAGCCGTCGTCAGACGCTCCCCGCGCACCTGCTCCGGGCTCGCATAGCGCGGCGTCAGCACCCGCGCGTCGGTGGCCGTCACGCTGGCAGAGACGGCGTCGTCGTCGATCAACTTGGCGATGCCAAAGTCCAGCAGCTTCGGCCGGCCGTCGGCCCCGACCAGAATGTTCCCCGGCTTGATGTCTCGATGCAGCACGAGGGCACCGTGCGCATACTGAACCGCCGCGCAGACCTCGAGGAACAACGACAGCCGCTGACGGAGAGAGAGCCGCCCGCGCTCAGCGTACGTCAGGATGGGTTCACCATCGACGTACTCCATGACCAGATAAGGCCGACCCGACCCCGTGACGCCGCCGTCGCACAGCCGGGCAATCCCGGGATGCGTCAGCCGCGACAGCACCTGCTCCTCCAGCAGGAACCGCCGCTCCGCGCTGCGCGAATACGCGCCGGGGCGAATCAGCTTCAGGGCGACCACGCGATCAGGGCGTTTGTCGACGCGCCTGGCCCGCCAGACCGCGCCCATCCCGCCGACCCCGATCAGCGCCAGCAGCTCGTACGGCCCGATGTGCTGGCCCGGCGCCTCGTCGTCCGCCTCCGCACCCTCATGCCATGCCGCGTGCGTCCCGGAGAGCGCCTGCCCAACGCGGCCCATCCAGTCGTCCGCCGGCAGATCGAAACCGAACGCGCGCAGGCCATCCGCCCCGGGAGCCGGGTCCGTCGGGCCCGCACCTCCGGCGCCGTCATCCAGGTTGCACTCCGGCTTCTCCATACGTTTCGGGGTTGTCCTCCTCGCGGATCTGCAGCGCAATCAACTCCTTCATCCGCTCACGGATGCGGTGCTTGACCTGATTGACCGCGGCCTGAGTCATGCCGTGCTCGGTCGCCAGGTCGCCCGCGCGCTCGCCCGCCAGCAACCGGCTGAAAATCGCCAC
>CAZNDQ010000446.1:0-3919 GCA_964571825.1 uncultured Planctomycetales bacterium
TGGTCTTGTTGCCGGCGCCGATTTCGAGCTGGTCGATCGTGCCCTGACCGGCGAGGTTGACGGCGCCGCGGGCGGTGGCGAGGTCCGTATTCCATTTCAGCCGGCCGCGGACGTTGGGCGGCTGCTGGTCGCCGTTGACGAGGGAGACGGCGCGCAGGCAGCGCGCGAGGTCCGCGCTGGCCTGCACGCGGCCTTCGAGCGTCAAATCGTCGCCGGCCTGCCAGCGGAAATCGTTCGCGTCGAGATGGGCGAGCGCGCTCTCCAGTTTGGCCGAGGCGACGCGGATCTGCGTGGCGTCGGGCGTGACTTCGACGCCGGACCAGTTGAGCCGCGCTTCCTGTTCGATGAGCGGCTTGCCGTCGACGGCGATGCCGCGCGCCGTCAGCGAGCCCGTGCTCCGCAGCGGGCGGTCGGCGCCGTCGCGGTCGAGGGTGGCCTGCGTGGCCAGCACGCCGGCGTAGCGGGACAGCTCGGTGGCACCGAACGCTGCTGCGCGGCGGGCGATGAACGCCAGGTCGGCCTGCTGGACGTTGAGGTCGGCGTGGAGGGCGTCGCGCTGGAGGTCGAACCAGCCGGTGGCGGCGGCGCGGACCTGGCCGTCGAGATCGACGGCCGATTCGCGGAGGTCGAAGCGCGTGATGCGGTTGTCGGCGAGCGTGATGTGGCCGGCTTCGCGGATCGTGCCGCGCGCGAGGTCGAAGCGGGTGTCGCCCCTGGCGTAGCGCGCGCCGCTGACGTCGGCCTGCAGCGTGAGGTCGACGCGCTGGTCGCTCTGGCGCGCGAACTGGATCGTGCCGCTCACCGTTCCCGCCAGATCATCGACGCCGAGGTCGACGAGACGGCCGATCTCACTTCGCATGCGCGTCAGGTCGCACTGGAAGTCGGCGCGGAGGTCGGAGGCGGCGCCTCCGGCCGTCAATTGCGCGAAGCCGGATTTCAGTTCGGAGCGGGCGATGTCGAGCCCCTTGCCGCGGCGGAGCGCCGCGTCGAAATCGAGCGTGATGGGTTCAAGGCGGAGCGCGCCGTCCGGGCCGCTCGCGGCGACATCGTGCATGGCGAGGCGCCCGGTCGCGGCCGGCGACTCGCCCCCGCGGATGGACAGACCGGCCAGCTCGACGCGGCCGCCGGTGATCTGCCGGCCCGGCCTGATCGCGAGAAGATCGGGCATGGCGCGGCCGAGGGCGGCGAGATCGACGCGGGCGTTTTTTATCTCCAGCGACGCATCGGGGAGCGAAACGGGTTCACCGGTGAGGACGGCCGCGAGCAGACGGTCAGCCGTCAAATCGAGCGGTGCGTCGCCGGCCTGCCAGCGAATGTCGGACGCGTCGAGCGAGGCAAGCGAGCTTTCGAGCTTTGCCGAGGCGACGCGGACGAGGCTCGCGTCGGGGGCGACCTCGACGCCGGACCAGGCAAACCGTCCTTCCTGTTCGAGCAGTGGCCGGCCATCGATGGTCACATCGCGCGCGAGGAGCGTTCCGGTGGATTGGAGCGGTTTGTCCGCGGCGTCGCGCTCGACGATTGCCTTCATCGCGACGATGCCGGTGTAGCGCGAGAGGTCACTCGTACCTTGCGGGTCGACGCGGCGCGTGAAGAACTTCAGGTCCGCCTGCTGAACGTCGAGGTCGGCGTGCAGCGCTTCGCGCTGCAGGTCGAACCAGGCGACGGCGGAGGCGCGCACCTGGCCGTCGAGATCGACGGCCGACTCGCGGAGGTCGAAGCGCGTGACGCGGTTGTCGGCGAGGGTGAAGTGGCCGGATTCGCGGACGGTCCCGCGCGCCAGCTCGAAGCGCGTCTCGTCCTTCGCGTAGCGCACGCTGTTGATGTCGGCCTGTACGGTGAGGTCGATGCGTTCGTCGCTGGGGCGGGCGAGCTGCAGCGTGCCGCTGAGGGTGCCGGCGAGGTCATCGACGTCGAGGTCAAGGAGCTTGCCGAGTTCATTGCGCAGGCGCGTGAGGTCGCATTGAAAGGCGGCGCGAAGGTCGGAGGCGGCGCCGCTGGCGGTGATCTCGGCGAAGCCGGACTTGAGTTCGGAGCGGGCGATCTCGAGGCCGCGGCCGCTGCGGAGCGCGGCGTCGAAGTCGACGGCGATCGGTTCGAGGCGGACGGTGCCCTGCTCGCCCTGCGCCGTCACGTCCTGCATGGTGATCCGGCCGGCGGCGGTCGGCGTCTGTCCGCCGCGGAGGGCGACGTTGGCGATCTCGAATCGGCCGCCGGTGATCTGGTGTCCGTCGTGCACGGTCAGCAATTCGGGGACGGCGCGGCCGAGCTTGGCCAGATCGACGCTGCCCTGCGCGTCGAGCGAAAAGTCGGGCAGGAGCACGGATTCGCCGGTGAGCACGGCCGAGAGCAGACGATCGAGTGAGAGGTCGAGCGGGCGGTCGGAGACAACGTAGGCAACGTCCGCCTGCACGGTGCCGGCTTCGCTCGAGACGCGGCCCTGACCGGTGAAGCGTTCGTCGGTGAGGTGGAGTTTGCCGGCGAGCGTCACGTCGAGCGGCTCGGCCCGCGCGGCCGCGCGCGTCTTCGTCTGGAGACCGCGGAGGGTCGTGGTCAGGTCGGCGCGGAGGCCGCCATCGGCGAACTGGGCGTCTACATCGAGGTGGGCGAGCGCCTGGAGGCCAAGGTCGGCGGCAGCAAGATCGGCGAGGGGGGCGACGTTCAGTTCGCGGTCGGTCTTGAGGCGGACGGTGCCCGCGGCGTCGCGGAAAAGGATGCGGCCGTCAGTGACGAGTCGTTGCAGCGCGACGTTGCCGGAGATTTTCGCCCCGTCGATCGTGCTCAGGGCGAGTGTGCCGGAAATGTCGGCAAGCGTGCGCACGTCCAGGTCGCAATTCAGGTCGGTGATTTCATATTGGCGCTGGTCGCGGGCGACGAGGATCGAGCCCTCATTCAACTTCAGCCGGCCGAAGATCTCCGGCAGCGGACCGCCCTCGTCGGCGTCGGGTGGGCTGGGTTCGCGCAGCGCCAGCGCACGGGCGATCGAGGGCGTGTCGGTTTCGTCGAGGTAGAGCGAAGCACGGGGCTCGTGGATCGTCAGGTTGCCGAACCGCTCCCAGCCGGTGATCAGCTTCCATAGACCAGCGGCGCAGTGCACGCGGTCGATGGCGAGCACCTCGCGCTGTTCGGGGTCGGTGAGGCGCAGGCCGACGATTTCGGTCGGTCCGGTCCAGGACAGGGCCAGGCGGTCAAGTTGGAACGAGCCCCGGACGATGCCGTTCACTTTGCCGAGGGCGAAACGCGTGACGGCGGGCGTGGACGCGGCCCACGGAGCTGCGGCGACGACACCGGCGAGCAACACGACAAACACCGTGAGGACGATGCCGAGTCGGCGAAGGAGGCGGCGTCTGGGCCGGCGAGTGGAACCGGTGCGAGTCGGGACGGTTCGCGCTGCATCAGACGGAGCAGCCTGGTGCTGGGTGGTGGTCATACTCGATCCCTCCAGAGGTCTTGCAAGGCGGCAGTGCTGTGCTGCGAATCGGTCTCGTTCGCGGTCAAGGGGCCCGGCGTACCAGTCGCATGGCGTACGGTTGCGGGTCCGGCGAGATCCGGGCGGACGGTGCGACGATTACCGGCGCCGGCCAGCGCGGCCAGCGCGCAGTGCCGGTCAATGAGAATCGCACCAATTATAGGGCGGCCCGGGAGCGAAGGCAGGCTGATACGAGCACGGATTCCGGTAATTCGTACGGGAACTCCCTTTCTGTCGTGGCGGTGCCGCTGCGATGGCAGCGATCAGAGGGTGAACCTGATGCCCTGGGCCAGCGGGAGTTCGCGGGACCAGTTGACGGTGTTCGTCTGCCGCCGCATGTAGGCCTTCCACGCATCAGATCCGCTCTCGCGCCCGCCGCCGGTCTCCTTCTCGCCGCCGAACGCCCCGCCGATCTCCGCCCCGCTGGTGCCGATGTTGACGTTTGCGATGCCG
>CAZNDQ010000447.1:0-3916 GCA_964571825.1 uncultured Planctomycetales bacterium
CTGGCCGCTATAGCCGATCCCGAGGTTGCCCGACACGCCCCACTGCGACCCCGCTCCGCTGACGAGCACGGTCGCCGTTGAGCCCGCGATGAGCCCGGCGCCACCGGACCCGCTGGTCACCACGCCACCGTTGGTGATGATCAGATCGCCATGGTCCGCTGTGCCAATGTTCAACCCGCTGTTGGCGACGAGCGTCGACCCCAACCCGGTGATGCTCACGGATCCGAAACTGCCGGATTGAAATGCCGACCACAAACTCCCGCACTCGACGCCGCCGCCGTTCGAGATGGTCATGTCGGCCTGGCCCCTGTAACCCAGGTAGATGTTGTCGGGCGTGAGCCAGTGCGACCCTGGCCCGTCGACGATAATACTCGCGGTTGAGCCGCCCCAGTTCCCCGTGTATGCGAGTTGGCTGTTGAGTACGCCGCCGCCAGAGATGATTAGTTGGCCATGGCCTCGCGAGCCAATGAACGTGGTGCCGCTGGCGGCGATCGTGGAACCCGCGCCGCTGATGATCACGGTCCCATCGCCCCCGGATTGGCTTGCCGCTACAAGGTCCTCACACTCGACCGCACCGCCGCTATCGACCGTTAAAACGCCTACGCTGCCATTTCCATAGCCAACATGCATTGTCGTGCCGGTGAGCGCCCGCCCGCCTTCGGCAACAGTCATGGCGCCGTAGCCTTGATCCCCCACGAAGAAGTCGAGGTTCGTTTCGAAATAGGAGTCAGCGCCTTCGACGAGGACCTCGCCCTGCGAACCAGGCTGATACCCGATCTGGACGGAGTAGCCGCCGTTGATTTCGCCACCATCCACGACTCTTAGCACGCCGGCGCCCGATTCGCCAACGGTTAGGGGTTGTATAAGCGAACCCACCTCCCAGGTCCCCGGCCCCGCCACCTCGACCCGCCCGAGCGAGCCTGCCTGTACGCCGATCGAACTGCCTCCCGATGTATCCAGTGAACCACCATGGATGCGGAGGTCACCGAATACGCCGACCTGGCTCACCGCCAACGGCCCGGAGGTCATGCCGGGCGCGAGGATCGTGCAGGGGATGGCTGATGCTGGCGAGATGATCACGGTATCCGCCGTCGACGGTACCCCGCTTGGCGTCCAGTTCGACGTCTCATTCCAGAAGCCGGACGACGACCCGAGCCACTGCTTGGTAGCCCCGAATGCGTTTCCCGGATGCACTGTCCACGCGATTGTGGCCGTCAACATCCACGTCATGTGTTTCGTCCTCATGTGTCATTCTCCTTGGTTGTTTCGCGGGGCCGAGAGTGAACCTCCGATCCCACTTCCGGCCCTCCCCCACAACACACGGTTCGTCCGCCCCGGGCGCAAAGATTTCCCGCAACCCGGCCACACGGCCGCGCGCCGGCAGTCGCACGGCTCCGCTAACCCCCAAAAAGCAAAACAGTTATAGGGGCAGAATCCGCCCGCCCGACCTGATAGAATGACCGCCTGGGCCGCTCACGCTGCACATGCAATGGATAGCCGGACCGACAGACAACACGCGGTGACCGAACTGCTGCTGGCCGCGGGGCAGGGCCGCCCCTCGGCCGCCGAGCAGCTCCTCCCCATCGTCTACGAAGAACTCCGCGCCCTCGCCGGCAGCTTCCTCGCCCGGCAGCACCCCGCCCACACCCTCCAGCCCACCGCCCTCGTCCACGAGGCCTACATCAAGCTCGTCGGCGCGCAAAACCCCGAATGGAACGGCCGCGCCCACTTCTTCGCCGTCGCCGCCCGCGCCATGCGCCAGATCCTCATCAACCACGCCCGCGACCGGAACGCCGTCAAACGCGGCGGCGCAGCCCGCCGCGTCACGCTCCACGACGCGGCCGCGGCGTCGCCCGACGCCGAGGTCGATCTGGAAGCCCTCGACTCGGCGCTCGCCGAACTCGAGCGCGTCGACCGCCGACAGTCACAGATCGTCGAGATGCGCTTTTTCGGCGGCATGAGCATCGAGGATACGGCCGAAGTGCTCGGCCTCTCCGAGCGCACCATCCAGCTCGAATGGCGCATGGCCAAAGCGCGAATGAAAGTCTACCTCGACCGCCTGGGGGTCTGATGGGCCGAGGCGAAGCGGACAAGCTCAAGCAGCTCTTCTTTGCCGTGTGCGAGGCTGCGCCGGACGAGCGCTCACGCATCGTCGATGAATGGTGCGCGCAGAATCCCGCGCTGCGTGCCGACGTCGAGGCCCTCCTCGCCGCCGACGCCGCATCGTCAGACCGGGATCGCTTCCTCGAAGAACCGGCGCTGGGCCCGGTGCTCTCCCGCGACGCGCTGCGCGACCTCGCCGGCCCGCCGACGCCCGCCATCGTCGGTGGCTTCGAGATCCTCCGCACGCTCGGCGAAGGCGGCATGGGCGTCGTCTACGAAGCCCGACAGAAACATCCGCGGCGACTCGTCGCGCTCAAGATGATCCGCCCCGGCGTCGCCACGCGACAGGTCATCGAACGCTTTCGCCGCGAGGCCGACGTCCTCGCGCGTCTGCGCCATATCGGCATCGCCCAAATCTACGAAGCGGGCCTCACCGGCGACGTCGATCCGCCGCAGCCCTATTTCGCCATGGAACTGATTGTCGGCGTCCCGCTCGATGAATTCGCCCAGGCCCGCGGACTCGACGAGCGCGAACGGCTGTCGCTCGTGGCGCGCGTCTGCGAAGCCGTCCAGCACGCCCACGAACGCGGCGTCATCCATCGCGATCTCAAGCCGTCCAACATCCTCGTCGACGAAACCGGCCAGCCCAAGGTGCTCGACTTCGGTGTCTCCCGCGCCGTCGATGCCGACGCTCGGACGCTCACCGTGCACACCACGCCCGGACAGTTGATCGGCACCATCCCCTACATGAGCCCCGAACAGGTCGCCGGCCATCAGGGCCAGGTTGATGCGCTCTCCGACGTCTATTCGCTCGGCGTGATCTGCTACGAGCTGTTGGCCGGCCGCCTGCCCTACGACCTGCGCAATCGCCCGATCCCCGACGCCGTCCGCGTCATTCAGGAAGTCGACCCCTCGCGCCTCAGCTCCATCAATCGCGTCTTCCGCGGCGACATCGAAACGATCGTCGCCAAGGCCCTCGAAAAGCAGAAGTCGCGTCGCTATCAGTCGGCCGGCGAAATGGCCGCCGACATCCGCCGCTTCCTCGCCGATCAGCCGCTCGTCGCCCGCCCGGCCAGTACCTTCTACCAGCTCCGGAAATTCGCCCGCCGCAACAAGGCTATCGTCGGCGGCGTCCTCGGCATCGTCTTCGCCCTGACCATCGGCCTCGTGGGCATGTGGCGCTTCGCCACCGCCGAGACCCGCCAGCGACATCTCGCCGACCGGCGTCACGAAGTTTCACAGCGCCTCGCATATCGCCTCAGCATCAACTCCGCGGCACAGGCCTTTCTGGAGCATCAGCTCGAACCCGCGCGCCGCTTTCTCGCCGATGCGCCCGTGGAATTGCGCAACTGGGAATGGAGACATTTCGCACACCGGCTGCACGACCGCGCCGTGGTCCTGACCGAGTCCCTGCCCCCGGGGACGAACATCTCGTACACCGCGCTCGATGCCTTCGATGACCTGCTCGTCGTCTCGAGGGTCCTCGATCACCCGCGGCGCATCGTGTCGGCGTGGAACATCCGCGAGCGCCGGCCGCTCCTTGCCCCGACCGGCGGCTACTTCAACTCCGCCGGTCCGCGCGTCGCGCGCGCGGTCGGGAACGTCGTCATCGTCGAAGACCTGCGCACGGGCGCATCCTGGCGGCTACAACATGCGGACGAGGTCCGCGCCGTCGGACTTCATCCATCCTTGCCGCTGTGGGTGTCGGCCGACGTGAACGGTGTCGTTCGCTACTGGAAGGAGGATCGCCCCGCCGGCGAGTGCCGCTTTCCTCCCGACGATGGCATCGGCATGCTGATCGTCTCGCCCGACG
>CAZNDQ010000448.1:0-3914 GCA_964571825.1 uncultured Planctomycetales bacterium
TTCCCGTTCTGCGCGCTCCTCGTCCTCTCGCTTACGGTTCTCCTCTTCGCCACGCGCCGACGCCGCCCCGCGCTCCTCGTCGCCTGGTTCTCCTACCTCGTCATCCTCAGCCCCAACCTCGGCCTCATCCACGTCGGCCCGCAGATCGCCGCCGACCGCTTCACCTATCTCAGTTGCCTCCCCTGGGCCCTCCTCGCCGCCGGGCTCCTGCTGCACGTCGTCCGCCGCACCGACACGCGCGCCGCCGCGCTCGCCACGCTGCTCCCCGCAGCGCTTCTCGTCGCGCTCTTCGCCACGCTCTCCGTCCGCCAGCTTGACGCCTGGCAGAACAAGCGCGCCTTCTGGTCGCACGTCCTCGCCGTCAATCCGCAAAGCGCCCACGCGCTCGCCCGCCTCGGTGCGCTGCACCTCGAAGCCGGCGACTTCGACGCCGCCATCGACTATTACCGCACCGGACTCCGGCTCCGTCCCGAGAATCCCAACGTCCGCACCGCTCTCGCCAGCGCCCTCTTCGCCCGTCTGCGACTCGACGAATCTGAACGACTCTTCCGCGATTCGCTCGCCCGCCGCCCCGACGATGTCTTTTCCCTCGTCTCCCTCGCCAACAACCTCCTCATCCAGCAGCGCCCCGACGACGCCCTGCCCCTCTACCAGCGCGCACTCGACCTCATCCCGTCCGATTCGCCCGACCGCCCGAAATACCTCGGTGCCGTTATTGCCTGTCAGCGCCTCATCGTCGCCCTCGCCCGCGACCGACTCGTCGCATCCCTCGACGAACTGCAATCGCGCCTGCGCGCCCACCCCGACGACCACACAGCCCGCCTCGACCTCGCCGAAGCGCTCCGCGCGCTCGGCCGCCTCGACGAGAGCATCGCCGAGTACCGCGCCCTCCTCGCCCGCCAACCAGACTCCGCGCCCGCTCACGCCGGCCTCGGCCTCGCGCTCCATCAGGCCGGCCGCCACCCCGACGCCACCGATGCCTTCCTCGCCGCCCTCGCCCTCGATCGCGCGCTGCCCGACGTCTACATCCCCCTCAGCGACTCCCTCACCGCACAAAACCTCCACGACGATGCCGTCGCGGTCCTTCGCGCCGCCCTCCGCGAACTCGACCCAGTCCGTCACGCCGACACGTTCGCCCACATCCGCCGCCGTCTCGCCGCAATCGACGACTCCGGCAACACCGCCGCGCGATAGCCCTCGCCGCGCCACCGCGCCGCGATCCCATCGCCCGCACGACGATCTCCACGGTGCCCCGCCGGCGCTGCGCGCCGGGCTTGCCCCGCCGCCGATTTTGTTCACTCGCTTAATAAACCGGCACGCCGTTTGCCGTGTTCATCCCCCGGTGTCTGCGCTGGACCCGTGACCCCGACCGCGGGGGCCGTCGCGGGATTCGGGGCGGAATTTTTCGCACCCGCTCCGGCGGGCCCAAACGCCGCGATCCCGCAACGCCACGCCGGCCGCGTTTTCTCCCGGCGCGTCCAGGCGCCAGACACGGCAATTCCTCTGCTAGGAGCGCGACATGTCCCTTCCCCACATTCCCCTGTCGAATCGTTCGTACACGGTGGTTGCATGTTTCGTCTGCTGCGGCGTACTCGCCCCTCCCACGCTCGCCCGCAACCCCATTCGCCAGGCCTTTTTCTCCGCCTACCCCTCCGCCGTCGGCACGCGCCTCGACAACCTCCCCAGCAACGACGCCCACTGCGGCGTCTGCCACTTCAACTTCGACGGCGGCGGTCCCCGCAACCCCTACGGCCTCGCCGTCGAGGGAACCCCCAACCGCACCGCCGCCCAGATCCTCGGCCTCGGTCCGCTCGATTCCGACATGGACGGCTTCACCAACAACCAGGAAATCACCGACCTCACCAACTTCAACAACACCCCGACCTTCCCCGGACTCACCCCCGCCAACGTCAGCTCTACCTCGAATGTCAATCTCAGCGACATTCAGGATTACCTCGTCCCCGCCATCGGCGCCGATATCACTCCGCCGCAGGTCACCGTCCTCGCGCCCAATGGCGGCGAAACGGCCGTCGGCAACAATGCCTTCACCGTGCAGTGGACCGCCACCGATGCCGGCGGCGTCGCCTCCGTCAATCTTTTCTCCTCAGATGACAATGGCCTCAACTGGCGGCCCATCGCCTTCGGCCTCCTCAACACCGGCTCCTACACCTGGTTCCCCGCAAACCGCCCGACGAACACGGCCTTGTTCCGCGTCGTCGCCATCGACAACGCCTTCAACTCCGGTAACGACCAGAGCGACAACGTCTTCACCGTCGCCTCGCCGCCCGGCGGGCTCGCCCCGACGACCCTGCGCGACTTCGACATGCCCGGCACCCAGCCTTTCGACGCCGGTGTACTGAACGACCCCGTCGCCTGTTCCGTCTGCCACGGCTACTACAACCCAGACATCGAGCCCTTCTACAACTGGCAGGGCAGCATGATGGCCCAGGCCTCACGTGATCCCCTGTTCCTCGCCTGCATGACCATCGCCAATCAGGACGCCCCAGACTCCGGCGACCTCTGCCTCCGCTGCCATTTGCCCAGAGGGTGGATGCGCGGCCGATCCATCCCCACCAGCGGCACGCAGATGCTCCCCTCCGATTTCACCGGCGTCTCCTGCGACTTCTGCCACCGCCTCGTTGACCCCTTCTATGCACCCGGCACCAGCCCACCCCAGGATGAAGCGATCCTCGCCGCACTCGCCGACCTCCCCGTCAACTTCGCCAACGGCCAGTACGTCATCGATCCCGTCAGCTCCCGCCGCGGGCCATTCACCAACGCCGACATCGGACACCCCGTCATCGTCTCGCCTTTCCACCGCGAAGCGGCCCTCTGCGGCACCTGCCACGACGTCAGCAACCCCGCCTTCGAGAAGGACGTCCACGGCAACTACCTCCCCAACGCCTTCGACACACCCGCCGACGACCTCTCCTCGCTCGTCCTCATGCCCATCGAGCGCACCTACAGCGAGTGGTTCTACAGCGGCTACAACACTGTTGAGGGCGTCTTCGCCCCGCAGTTCGCCGGCAACAAACCCGGCGGCTTCGTCCACACCTGTCAGGACTGCCACATGCGCGACACCAAAGGCGTCGCCTGCGGCTTCGAGGAGGCCCCCATCCGACCCGACATGCCCCTCCACGACATGACCGGCGGCAGCACCTGGATGCCCACCATCCTCCACCTGCTCTTCCCCGGCGACATCGACACCGACGCCATGCAGGCCGGCGTCCTTCGTGCGCGCTACATGCTCCAGAACGCCGCGACCATGACTCTCTCCCGCGCCGGCGCGCAGCTCCTCGTCCGCGTCACCAACAACTGCGGCCACAAACTCCCCACCGGCTACCCCGAAGGCCGCCGCATCTGGCTCAACGTTAAGTTCTTTGACGACTCCATGACCCTCCTCAGCGAATCCGGCGCCTACGACCCCGACACCGGCGATCTCGACCACGACGCCGAGGTCAAGATCTACGAAACCAAGCCCGGCCTCGACGAAGTCACCACGCCGCTCGTCGACCCCGAAGGCACACCCGGCCCCTCCTTCCACTTCGTCCTCAACAACAAGATCTTCAAGGACAACCGCATTCCGCCCGTCGGCTTCGTCAATGCCGACTACGCTGCCTTCGGCGGTGCGCCCGTCGGCGCCGTCTATGCCGATGGACAGAACTGGGATGAGACGGCCTACACCATCCCCCCCGGCGCCGCCTCCGTCGAAGTCTCGCTCTACTACCAGAGCACCAGCCGCGAATACGTCGAGTTCCTCCGCGACGAAAACACGACCGACGACGCCGGCCAGACGCTCTACGACCTCTGGAACAACAACGGCAAATGCCCGCCCGAGTTGATGGCTTATGAATCGCTCGTGCTCGCCGGGCCCGTCCCCGGCGTTCAGCACCGGCACGCTCGCGTAGTCCGCC
>CAZNDQ010000449.1:0-3907 GCA_964571825.1 uncultured Planctomycetales bacterium
CTCGCTTCCCCCGGCGCGCTCACCGATTTCGATCTCGACTACTTCGCTCCCAACAGTTTCACCGAGCCGCTCCGCCTCACCGTCAACTTTTACGCCACCGACGCGGCCCTCTCCTCGCTTCCGCCAGAAAACCTGATCGCGTCCTGGGTCTCGCCCGCGCTGCCCATCGGCCGTCGCACCTATTCCCGCGCGCTTCCCGACCCGCTCTCCCTGCCACAACACCTCTGGCTCGAAGTTCGCTTCAACGACCCCTCCGCCTCCGTCGTCTTCACCCCGCTCTCGCCCGACTCCGCCGTCGGCTCCAGCGCCGACCTGATCTACGCCCGGCTCGGCGTCCCCGAACACGAACTCCCCCCCGGCTTCCACTCCTTCGGCGACGAAACCCCCGCCAACTTCGCCGTCACGCTCAGCGGCCGCGCTGCGCCGTTCAGCCGCGACTGCAATGGCAACGACAATCCCGACGAATGCGACATCGCCGACGGCACCACGCCCGACTGCCAGCCGAATGGCCTCCCCGACGTCTGCGAACCCGACTGCAACGCCAACGGCCGCGCCGACGATTGCGACATCGCCGACGGCACCAGCGCCGACTGCCAGAACGACGGCATCCCCGACGAATGCCAGATGCGCGGCCCCATTCTCGCCGCCGACTTCGACAATGGCTTGCCCCCCGGCTGGACGACCTCAGGCCTCTGGCACGTCACGACCGGCTGCGCCGAGCCCGACCCGTGCGACGCGCCCGGCTGGGCCTACTACGGCCGGTCCGGCGCCTGCAACATCGACGCCGGACACACCAGCGGCGCCCTCACCGCGCCGACCGTCTATCAGCCCCCGCAGACGCCGCTCACCATTGAGTATTGCAGCGTCTACCGCGGCGAGTCCGGCACCAGCAACGTCACCGGCTTCGACTGGGCCTGGCTCACCGCCAACGGGATCCAGATCGAGGACGTGAGCATCACCGGCGACCGCAGCGCGTGGGAGCAGCGCGCCGTCTCCATTCCCGACTTCCCCGGCGGCCCGCTCACCCTCGCCTGGCACCTCGACACGCGCGACGACCTGCTGAACGCCGAACTCGGCTGGCAGGTCGACGCCGTCCGCCTCATCGGCTCCCTCGACTGCAACCTCAACGGCATGCCAGACGACTGCGACCTTGCCGACGGTCGCAGCGCCGATTGCGACGGCAACGCCGTCCCCGACGAATGTGACCTGCTGCTCGGCCCTTTGGTCGATACCAACGCCAACGGCGTGCTCGACGCCTGTGAAGTGATTACCTGCGTCTGCGGCGACCTCAACCTCGACGGCCGCATCGACGTCGCCGACTTTCAGTCCTTTGCCGCCTGCTTCGACCGCCGCTCCCCCGACCCCACCTGCCCCATCGACCGCTTCCCCTGCGCCGACCTCGACGCCGACGGCTGGGTCAGCCTCAACGACTACGCCACCTTCGTCATCCTCTTCGCCACCGACCCCGACGCCGCCTCGCCACCCGACTGCCTCACCCTGCGATAGCTCGTGGGTCAGCTTGTGAGATTCGAGAATCCGGAGTGGGTCGTGTTCGGTGGAGGTAACAATAGGAGCGGTGTCTTGCGCAATGTTACCGTCGCCATTGCAGGTTGTTATTCCGGCAATTCGTCATTCGTTAGCGTATAGATCATGCTGATCCGAAGCTGTTCGTCGGCAAACTCCGGCTTGCGGTCGATGATGCGCCATACAAGGTCCTGCCGCTCGGAAGGCCGCAGCTTTTCAAACCCATCGGCAACGACAATCACACGATGGAGTTTTGTACCCCGGATCGGCTCGACCTGAACCTTGGCTTCGATGCCGGCTTCCCTGAGACCTTGCCTGAGCACTTGACGAAGACGATTCGCGAACGCCACTACCTTAGCCACGGCACAAGCTCCCCAAGTTGTTTCAGGTATTCACCTGACTCGACTCGTGTCGCCTGGCGAGTCGAATAACGAATATGAATGGTCCACTCAGCGCAGGCCTTCTTGAGAGCATGATACAGGTAAGGACTTCCCGCCTTCAGTTTTTTCAGCAGCTCCGGCAATCGCTCGAGCACCGCCTCAAGATCATGCCAGCGGTAGCATATGTCCAGCAATTGTTGCTGTTGACGGTCCAGCGCGGACGATGCGTGATGCTGCAGCCAGACGTGTTTCTCCAGCAACAGGGCCTTCAACAACAGCTCCAGCGCGATCCCGCCCAGGTACATCGCACCGTTCGCATGCCTGTTCTGCCCCAGCTTCTGCAACGCAATCGCGTCCGCACGACGACGTTCCGCCACGGTACGCGCCTGGCTCGGCGTCAGCCTCTGCCTGTCGAATACGCTGCCCACGCCCCGATGTTATGGCCCCTCCGATTTCCCTTTAACAGCTTGCCGGTTCGCGGTCGCGCAGCATCCACTCGGTTTTGGTGACCAGACGAATCTGTCTTTGCAGGCAAACGCGTAGCGGGCTCACCCCTGCGACTGATAATACTTCATCAATATCTGCGCCACCTCCGGCCGCGCGAATTCCACCGGCAGCGCCTGCCCCGCCGCCAGCATCTCCCGCACCTTTGTCCCCGACGGCATCAGGTAGTCTTCCTTCCCGTGCGGGCAGTCCCGCATCATCACCACCGCCCCGCACTTGTTGCACCACACCGTGTGATCGCCGCGGAAAATCTCGATCTCCAGCGCCCCCTTTGGAATCTCGTCGAAGATCGTCTGCGCATCGAACCCGCCGTAATACGTCCCCACTCCCGCATGGTCCCGCCCGACGATCAGGTGTTTGCACCCCGCGTTCTGCCGGAAGATCGCGTGCAGCACCGCCTCGCGCGGCCCCGCGTACAGCATGTCGAACCCGTACCCCGTCACCAGCACGCTGTTCGCCGGAAAATAGTGCTTCACCATCGTCCGGATGCACGCGTCGCGCACGTCCGCCGGAATATCCCCCGCCTTGAGCTTGCCCAGCAGCATGTGAATCAGGATCCCGTCCGCCTTCACCGCCTCCTTCGCCATCCGGCACAGCTCTTCGTGCGCCCGGTGCATCGGGTTGCGCGTCTGGAACGCCACCACGCGCTTCCACCCCAGCCGCTCCATCTCCTGCCGGATCTGCGGCGCTGTGCGAAACGTCTCCGGAAACTCAGTAGCAAAATACGAATAGTTCAGCACCCGGATCGGACCCGACAGCGCCGTCGTCCCCGCCCCGACGAACGCCTCCACCCCCGGATGCTTCTCATCCGTCGTGCGAAACGTCCCCTCCACCATCGCCCGCATCTGCTCCGCCGAAAGCTCCTCGATCCCACGCACCTCCATCACCGCCAGCACCGGCTGCCCGTCCACGTTCGGATCGCGCAGCGCAATCCGCTTCGCCCGCCGCAGTTCTTCCGTCACCTGCGCGCGCTGCACCACATTGACCACCGGCGTCGGCCACAGCAGCCCGTCCGGGAGCCGCATCTTCTCCGCCACGCTCAGCGCCTCACCCACGTTCATGTACCCCGCCAGCGGCGAAAAATACCCGCTGCCCAGCATCACCGCGTTCGCCGCCGCCGCCGAACTCACCACCAGCGACGGCAGACGCTCCGCCTCCTCCGCCAGCGCCGCGCGCTCGCGCGCATCCTCGACATACAACGGCCGCAGCGCCGCCGAACCGTGGGGTTTGATCATGGTTGCCTCGTCTTTCTCGTCACGGGGGAAACGCGGCCCGCGCCGACTCCCCGGCAGACCGCAATTCCTCACCGTAGCCATAACGCCGCCGAGGGTCAAGCGACGCGCCCTCTTGATCGATAACTACTGCGGACGCAATGGCTTGACGCCCTGCGCCGATCTCGCTACCTTGCCCCGCTCCAAACGGGTGGACGACGGCCTGCCGGTCATCCGCCGCACCCGGTTTCGCGGGATCCGACCCGCGCGGCTGGTCCAATGAACACC
>CAZNDQ010000450.1:0-3893 GCA_964571825.1 uncultured Planctomycetales bacterium
CTCTCGGGGGAGGGTCGCGGGACCGGGCGCGGCGGGGCGGCGAGGCGCGAGGCGGGGAGGTAGCGTCCGCGCACCTTGACGATGCCGAGTTCGCGCACGTCGCGGCTGACGCTGGCCTGAGTCGAGGGGACACCACTTTTCTTCAGTGCAGCCACCATCTCGCATTGGTTCCTGACGGACTGGGTCCGGACGAGTTTGAGCAGAGCCGCCTGTCGTCGAGCCTTTTCGCTCATGGAGCACCCGAATAATCCACTATCGGCTGAAAGTATATGCAGACTGGAGCCTGCGTCAAGTCCGGGCCCGAAAAAAATCCGCCGCCCACCGCGGCCAGCACCAGCGTTTCGGGTTTCTCGACCGGCTGCTGGAAGTTGGCGGAATCGGCCTGAATTTTCCATAACCGCTCTGCCCGCTCGTTCGTCTCCTGCCTGGCGGATGAATGAAGCCCGCCGCGACGGCGGTCGATGCGGCGGAGGAGAACATGAAACGGCGCGTAAAGCCAAAGGAGAATGACAATGGATACGCTGATTCGAGAAGTGCTGGGCGGGCTCTTGTGGGTGTGGGATATCTTCGGCAATCCGTTCTTCGGCAATGGCGGCGGCGTGACCCTGTGAAGGACGACGAATGACGACCAACGAGCCGTGAGCCCGCCGGACTCGCAAGAGCCCCGGCGGGTTTCGCGTCTGGTCTGAATCACCTCTCCTGATCCCCGCTCTCGAAAGCAGGCGCGCGAAGAAAAGTATCTGGCTGTCGGACTGCGCGGGTGCGGCGGCAACCACAATATGGCAACGGGGCCGGGCCCGCATGATGGCGGAACCGGCCCCGCGGTGCGAACGCGTCAGATGGCGTCTGCGTCAGCCGTGATGGGCGGCGCAGCACGCAGCTTGAGCGGCCACGGCGTGGACTGCGCATCCGGCGCGTGCCGAATCGGCACGGTGGTCCGCGCACGCCTGCACGCAGCGCGACACGCAATCGGCGTCGCAATGGGCCCGGCACGCCGCGTTCACCGCGCGGCAGACGCTGCGCACGGCCACCGCCGCGCAGCAATCCTCACCTGCGCCCGGGCAGCATTCCGCATTGCGTGCCGTCCGCGCGCCCGATTGGCAGCAATCGGCGCGGTGAGCGGCGCAGCGAACAGCGCAGCAGTCGGCGCAGGGAACGCCGCAGCACGCAGTGCTGCGATCGGCGCAACCGACGGCGCCGCGAACGTTGCCGCATGCGCTGCGACCTCCGGCACAGGCCGCGGTGCGCGGGCCGCAGGCCGAGGGCGCACAGCCGGCCGCTGAGGGGCAACACTGCGCGGCGTGCGTCGGACCGCAGGCCGGCGCCGGTCCGGCGGCGCAGGCGGCGAATGTGGCGCTGGCACAGGAGGAGGCACCGTCACAAGCGGCGGGGGCGCCGGTGCAACCGGCGAGTCGCGGCGCCGCTGAGGGCGTGCAGGGCGTGGTGCAGCCGGTTGCGCCGAGCGCTGCGCAGCAGTCCGCGGTCTGTGCGGCCGCTAGGCGCACGGTCGCCTCGCGTCCCGGCGCGCAGCAGGCAGCCTGTTGGGTGGAGCAGGCGCTGCGTGCGGCGGCTTCGGGGCCGGCCGTCGGAGCGCCGTGAGCGCAGGCGGCGACGTTTCCGCAGCCCGCAGGCTGCACCGCATGGGCGCAGGCGCCGGTTGCGGTCGGCGAGGTGTGAGCGCAACTTCCTCCGGCGGCGGCGGGGCCGCAGTGCGCTGCGCCGGGCGCGCAGCGCGCGGCGGGCTGTGCGCCGCAGGCAGCGGAGCAGATGTGCGCGGGCGCGGCGGGTTCGTCCGCCAGCGTGACCGGCGCGGAAAGCAGGAACAGCATGCAGCCGCCGAGGGCGGCCGCCCGACAACATGTCAGAACATTCATGTGAAACTCCTTCGCCTTGCGGCGATTGGATCGAAAAGAAACAAACACCCGCGCACCGGCCGCGTGCGGTCGATCGGCGGCATGCCGATCAGCCGGTCTGCGCGTCAGATCGCGCCGACCGCAAACCGATGCGACATTCGGGAACCGGGTGCGCTGTGCGGGCCCGCGATCCGGCAGAGCCGACCGACGCGCGCCGACAAACGCGGGACGCGCAGCGCTCGACGGGCCTGCACTGCGGGCGGACGTACAACGCAATGACACGAATCAGTTGAAAAGCGGCGGGCGGTTCATTCCAGCCATAAGGCGAGGATCGCCTGTCGCTGGTTGTGGGAGTGATAGGGTACGACCTCGCCGAACGCTTCGGGAATCGCCGGCAGCGAGGCGGCAGGTGCGCCGACCGCCACGTGGCAGACTCCGGCGGCAAGCGCCAGTTCGAGCAGCTTGACAGTTGGACTGGGCGGCGCCGCGGGCGGTGGGGCGCAGGGTCCGTTTCCGGTCAGCGGGCAGCACTCGCAATTTTGCGCGCCGCGGGGGGCCGGTTGGACGGGTCGAAGAGGAGCCGCACCTGTTGCGTGCGCCGGGTCCGCCGGTCGTAGCGTATCGTCGGTGGGTTGCGCGGCGCAATGAGTCGAGGCGCTTCGCGTTTCGGCGCAGCAGCCGGAGGATCGTTGCGCCGGCGTCGCGGCGAGGGCGCAGGGGGCCGGTGCCGGGCCGGGTTCGGCGCATGGGGCGTCCGGTGCAGCAAAGGACGAGGGTACGGGGGCGGCGCAGCAGGAGACGACGCGCGGTGCGCGGTCGCTGGAAGCGGCGCAGGGAATGGCGTCCGGCGCGGCGGATTCCGGCGGTGTTGGCGAGGGATGGGGAGGCAAGTCGGCCGATTGCTGGGCGACGGGTCCGCAGTCGCCGAACAGGGCGCAGCAGACGCCGGCCCAGGTGGGGGCGGCCAGTTGACCGAGAACGCAGAGTATTGCGGCGAAGCGGAGGAGCATATCTTCTTAGTAGTATTGCCTCGCGGATACCGCCAAACAAGTCCAAACTCGGCCAGGAGCCCGGGAAGCTCATCATGGTAGACCGCTCTCTCGCGCAATTCCGGTCACGAAGCGATTTCGCGTCGGGATCGGGACAGAGCTTGGGGCCATTGCCTTGGGTGGATTTTTGGAAGTCGAGGGAGTTTCGCTCGCCCTGATGTCGTCGGCCGTCGCGCTTTGACATCGCGCGGTGGATTGGGAGAGGTCCGTGTGCGCGGCGACGAAGCTGCGGCGGCTGGTGCGGCCCGGAGGACGTCGCGCCTGATTGCCTGCACAGAGTCTGGCAGATTCTCTTGCGCACTGCATAGGATTGACCGGACATCGCTTCGGAGCCTCGCATGTACTGCCGCGGGTGCCATTACGATCTTCGGCATTTGAGCGAGTCGCGGTGTCCGGAGTGCGGGCGGGGGTTCGACCGACTCGATCGCTCGACGTATCTCCGTACGCGCACAACGCTGGCGGTGGGTGTGCGGCGAGGATTCGCTCTGCTGAGTCCCGGTAGACGCGACGTTCAGTGGCTAGTCTTCGGCACGCTGACGATCGCGGTGGCCGTTATTCCCGCGCTGGTGCCGTACCGAATCACTGGCGGTCCTCACTCACAGCGACTTGCGAACCTCTACAACATTTCCACGACGCTTGCAGCTCATCCTCCGCCGCCGGGAACGGTTCCCTTTGCACCCGGTTCGACCGCACTCGCCGCATTGCCGCGCGGGTTCAGCGATACGGGCGACGCCGAACTTCTCCGCAAGCGCCGAATGTGGAGGGCCATTGTAGAGGTCCCCGTGTTCTATCCGGTCACCCTGGCTGTCTGGTTCGCGCTGATGGCGTTTGCGGCACCGAAGCCTGCGCGACGGCCATGCGCTGTGTGTGCGGTCGTGCTCCTGCCGCTGGTCCTGATCTGCGCATTCTCCACCAAGATCGCGGACGCCGTTTGGCCGGCATCGCATCGTTACACCCAGGACTCCGCCTTCGCGCGAAGCGCGGACTGGAG
>CAZNDQ010000451.1:0-3875 GCA_964571825.1 uncultured Planctomycetales bacterium
TTCGTGCCGGCGATGTTCGGACACTGGGCTCATCAGCTCGTCGCGTTCGCGGGCAGCGGCGAGGTTGCTGCTGCCGTCGGCCTGCGGGCCCAGGCCATCATAGAGGGAGATGCCGAGTCGCGTGGTCAGGAGGCAGGGTGCGCCGAGCACGCGCTGATTGCGCAGCGACCAAGGCGCGACGGCGGCGGCGACGATCATGCCGGCGGAGAGAACGCCTGCTGCGCGGCTCCACGCGGCGCGCCGCGCCAGGCAGAGCAACCCCCACGCGGGCCACAAGAGCACAGACGCCGGATGGATGTAGACGCAGGCGGCGAGGGCGGCGCCGATCGCCACCCATCGCCGCGGCGAGATCCGGTCGGGCGAGACGATTGTCGGCCACGCCGCCAGCACGAACAGCCCGAGCAGGAAGGTGCGCGGCACTTCGGTGAGCACGAGTACGGGGTAGAGGATGGCGAACGGATCGAGGGCCGTGAGCCACCCGGTAATCTGGCCGACGCGCGGCCCGCCCGCGTGCTCACCCAGCCGCGCAAACACGACGCACGCGACCGCACCGATCAGCGCCATCGTCAGGCGCACGCAGAGCGCCGGCCGCGGACATTTCAGGCAGAGGGCGATCAGCGCCGGGAGCGCCGGCATGCGCGCAGCCGCCATCCCGACTTCGTCGCGCATGACCTCACCACGGCGGAGGTGCTCGGCCATTTGCCAGTAGTCGCGTTCGTCCGGGTAAGTGAGCGTTTCGCCGCCGTCCGGTCGGGCGTAGGCGATGAGCACCCATGACGAGCGCAGGCCGAACGCTACCAGGCCAAGGAGCAGGTACGTCGAGATTCGCAGGCGGATCGGCGGCTCGGGCGAACGGGCTACGGCGGCGGCGGATGGCAAGTCGATCCCTCGATGGCGTTCAGGCGGTCGTCACAGCCGGTCCGACAGGCGACGCCGGCTCCACCTGCAGGCGCAGCACGCGGCGCGATGCCGGCGTCAGCCGCACGCGGGTGTCGATGCGGTGCGGAATGACCCAGACCACTCCGGCGGCGTCGCAGAGAATGGGTGTCTGCGCGCGCCGATTCCGGGCGATCTTGCAGTCGATCATGAAGTCAGACAGCTTGCGGCGGCCGGGCGCGCCGAGGGGTGAGAAACGTTCGCCGGCCAGCCGCGCGCGCACCCGCAGCGGCAGAACGAGGCGCTCGAAGTCGACGTGCTCAATGAGCGGGGAACCCTGGCCCACGGGCAACTGCACGGACGCGAGTACCGGTGTCAGTTCCGCCCGCAGCCTCAGACCGGCTCCGCGCAGCTCGGTCACGCCCGGCACCGCGATCACCGTTTCGTCCAGCGGCGCCGGCTGAATGGCGCGTCGGCGCTCGAAGCGCACCTCGCCGTCGCGGCGGAGGAGGCGCACACCGCCGGGCAGCTCGATGCAGGCGCCGGCGGTTGATCCGCCCAGCACGTCCGCGGCGGCGCGGAGCCGCAAGGCGGACAGTCGCCCCTCGCGCAGGCCGAGCCGCGCGGCCGCGCAGCGCACAACCTCCGCCCGCACGAGCGGGTGCACCTGCGTCAGCCCGGTTGTGGCGAGACACAGGCTGTCTTCGTCCGCGCGGCGAAGGGCGGCGGCGAGCAGGCCGTCGGCCGCCGCGGTGAGCGAGGAGTCAATGGCGCGTGCATCCTCGGCGATCCGGAGTAACGACTCGGCGAAGCGCGGGGGCAACGTCTCGCGCAGTTGCGGCAGCACGTGGCGGCGGATGCGGTTCCGCGCGAACGCATCCAACTCGTTGCTGGCGTCGATGCGACAGGCGATCCCGCGCGCGTGGAGGTATTCGATGATCCGCGCGCGGCGGACGCCGAGCAGCGGACGGATGATGCGGATGTCGGACCGCTCGCGCAGCGCGCGGACCGCGCGCATTCCCCCCACGCCGCGCAGCCCCGTGCCGCGGAGCAGCCGGAACAGGATGGTCTCAACCTGGTCATCGGCCTGATGGCCCAGCGCCACATCGCGGCTCGCCGACGCAGCGCACACGTGCTCGAAGAACGAGTAGCGCGCGCGGCGGGCGCGCTCCTCGATGGCGGTGCTGCGCGAGTCGGGTGCGATCATTCCGACGTGAATTTCCAGTCCGCGGTGCGCTGCCTCGGCCCGGACGAATGCCTCGTCCTCGTCCGACTCCGCCCCGCGCAGCCGGTGATTGAGGTGAGCGACGACCAGCCGCCAGCGGTGGCGGGGGCGCTGCGCCAGCCGCGCCAGAAGATCCAGCAGCGCCATCGAATCCGGCCCGCCGGATACGCCGACGACGATCGCGGAGCGCGGCGCCGGATGCGCGCACGCGCGGAGCGCGTCCGACACGATCGGCAACAGATCGGTGCCCGGCTCAACCGGTCTCATTTCGACGCACTCCAGCCGCTGTGCCTGCGCCCGCGCGCAGGACGGACTTCCTATTCTACGTCCGCTATTGGCAGGGGAAAGGCGGCGGCGGGAATTCGATCGGGCGATGGCTCCCGCGAGGCACTGCCGCAACCGGACGATGCTGGATTCGGGACGACTCCGGCAGTCGATTGCGGCATTTGCCTTGCGTCGGCGGTTGCGCAAAAGGTAGACTGGTCTGTTGGCGCGAAGGGGCGAACATCGGAGTGGGTATGAAGCCGATCCGCCGGACGATCTGCGCCATCGCTTTGTGCATACCGGCTGCGATTGCCTCCGGAGCGACGATCCGCCTGCTGACGAGCGCCAGCGTCCGTCCCTCCGGCGACCTGTCGGACGTATCGGCCGGGCAACTCATCCGCTTTCAGATCGCGGCGGAGGTCTCGGCGGACAACCAGGGGCTGGCGGCGGTGGTGTTTCGCGTCTATTCGCCGGAGCTGGAGGCGGCGCAGTTTTTCTTCGAGCCGGTGCTCCCGGTACATACGGGATACAAGAACTTCACCACGCCGCCGCTGCTGGTCGATCTGCGGACGACGCAGTATGCGACGACGCTGGATACGCGGCCGGCACCGCTCTACAACGGCGGCTGGGGATTCACGAACAGCGGACTGCCGGTCGGTGGGGATGTTTCCAGTCCAGGGTGGATCATCGCGGCGGGCGCGCAGGTCCCGTTGACGTGGATCGCCGACGTCTCGCCCAACATTCCCGGATTTCAGCATCAGGTGCGGATCGGCGTGGGCCAGGGGCCGTATGCGCTGTCGGCAGAGGACGGGGTTTATCCGGGGATGCCGGGCGGCTTTGGTCAGGACCTGGTGAACGGTCGGCCGGGCGACGGGTCGTGGCTGATGTTCGACGGGTACATCGATACGCGCCCGCTGGCGAAGGGCACGTACAACGTGATGGTGTTTCCGACGCAGGGCAGTGTGCTGCGGCCGGGCGTCGATCTGAACATGGACGTGCCGGATGCCTCATTTCGCCTGCCCTTGTCGCCGTCGGAGCTGTTCGGCGACATGTTCTCGTTCACGATAACGCAGGAGTGTACGGACTGTAATCAGAACGGGCTGTGCGACCCGCAGGAAATCGCGGACATGACGGCCGGCGACTGCAACGGAAATCAGATTCCCGACGAGTGCGATATTGACAAAGGTACGAGCGCCGATTGCGACGGCAACGACGTGCCGGATGAGTGCGAGGCGGACGGTGACATGGACGGGTGGATCGACGCTTGCGATAACTGCCCGGGCGCGGCCAACCCGGGGCAGAATGATCTCGACGGGGACGGGGTCGGCGACGCCTGCGACACGGACGCGGACGGAGACGGCTTCGATGCCGTGAGCGCCGGGGGTGAGGACTGCGATGATTTCGATCCCGCGGTCAAGCCGGACGCGGTGGAAGACTGTGACAATCGGATCGATGACAATTGCGTCGGACTGGTCGATGAGGAGGACCCGTGGTGCAGCGTGGACTACGT